>JAWLHD010000109.1:0-9967 GCA_041690555.1 Anaerohalosphaeraceae bacterium | reverse complement strand
TGGCGGCGGCGGGCGGACGCGGCGGCGAAGCAACGCGTCGCAGACGACATCTTTCTGGATCAAACACTGGACAAGATTGCCCGGTCCGGCATGGCCGCGCTGTCGCCGCGAGAACGAAGGCGGCTAAGAACGATCTCCAAACGAAAGAACCGTCAGGACAAGCAGGAATTGCAGAAAACACCCGCCGCGGATCAGCCCAAGCGTGTCGAAAACGTCGAATCCAAGGATTGATCTCGCTTGAGCGGCCGGTGAAGGAAAACCGCTGGATGGGCAAACAAACTTCGTATAGAATAATGCCGGGTCTTATGGAGCGGCCCCGGCTAAGAAGATTAAGATGGATAATGCTATGAAGTTGCCGGAAGTGCAGAACGCGGATCGATATGTCGGCCTCTATGTCGTGGATTTTGGTGATCATACCGGACTCAGTTTTACCGCGGACGAAGTCGCCGAACTCCTGGACAGTGAGAAGTTTCGCGACGTCCGTGTGTATAAGATTCATAACGCCTATCCCGACGGGCGCATGGAGCTAAGGGGCGTGCGTCCGGAGACCTTCCAGTTGGAGGCGGGCATGTTCTTTGATGCCGCCGATGAGGCGACCGCCCGCCGGGATTACAGCCGCCTGGTGAGCCTTGCCGTGAGCCAGTCCCCGCCGGGTCGGGCCAAGGTGCACAGGTCGCGCTATGCAGACGGTCGCTGGGTAACTGCCCTGATATACCCGGCGGAATACGACGACGAGTTCAGTCGGTGGCTGCTGGACGGTAATTACCGCACCGTCGGCGAGGTCCACGGCGGCGTCGAAGCGGTAAATAGCTACTACGCCGAGGCCCCCGAAGTCGTCCAGCGGCATCAGCTCTTCGGAGTTTCCTCATTTGACAGCCGCACGGGCGAGGAGCTCCTGGCTGCGACGAAGGTTGCGGTCCAGCGATGAACCCCCTCCGGCAAACTGCAAGGCGACCGGCTCGACGGCGAATAGGCGCCGCGGCCGGCTGGATACTGGTCGCATTCGGCCGTGCAGGAAGATGGTCCCGCCGCGAGATACTCCGAAAAGACTTTCCTCTGACAACGCGCCGCATGCACCTCTTGCTCACCGAACATATTCGCACCAAGTTTCGAAGTCGATGGCTTAAGAAACGCTCCTGACGCGATTTGCCATGCCCACCGCAGCCCGATAATCAGGTTAAGTTCCTTGCTTCCTCGTCCGAAGAATCGCACGCGTACGGAGCAGTTTACAAGGCAGCTGCGCGTCGAAAGACCTAAACTAAGCCGACAAAAATGGGGGAAACATGTTTTTCAAGAGAATACCGCTGTTTAGACTCTTCGGGTTTCAGGTGGGCATCGACCTGAGCTTTCTATTGCTGGCCTTCTTCCTTGTATGGTCGCTGGCAGCGGGCATTTTCCCTTTGTATTTTCAAGACCTTTCGCGCGGCGCATACTGGTGGATGGGTCTGGCGGGCATGTTGGGCCTGTTTGCCTCGATCATCTTTCATGAATTCTGCCATTCGTTAGTCGCGCGGCGGTTCGGCATGGAGATGCGGGGCATAACCCTGTTCGTATTCGGCGGCATCGCCGAACTGCCTGACGAACCGGAGAAGCCGCTGTCGGAGTTTCTGATGGCGGTGGCTGGGCCGCTGGCCAGCGTGACCCTGGCGGGCATCCTCCTGGGCGTCGCGCAATTGGGATTGTACAACACCTGGCCCGTCCCGGTCTGGGGCGTAATCCTCTATCTAATGTGGCTCAACGCCGCACTGGCGGTTTTCAATCTCATACCCGCCTTCCCTTTGGACGGAGGACGCATTCTGCGATCCGGCCTCTGGGCCCTCAAGGGCGACATTCGATGGGCAACGCGCATCGCATCCACGTTCGGCAGCGGATTCGGAATAATGCTGATCGTGCTCGGCGTCCTGGTATTCATTACCGGCAACGTGATCGGCGGCGTCTGGTATTTTCTGATCGGCATGTTCATACGTTCGGCGGCTCGCATGTCTTACAGCCGGGTTGTCGTACGGGACGTGTTCAAGGGAGAGCGGATCGAACGGTTCATGAATCCCCGCCCAGTAACGGTCGACGCCGGTCTGCACCTGTCCGACGCGGTGGAGGATTTCTTCTATCGCCACCACCACAAGATGTTCCCCGTAGTGTCGGATGGATCACTGCTGGGCTGCATAACGACGGAGAAGATTCACGGTATTCCCCGCGACCGATGGGCGGATACGGAGGTCCGAAATGTAACGGAGGAATGCACCTCGGAAAACACTGTGGAGCCGCATGCCGATGCCCTTGATGTGCTGACCCGCATGCGCAGCGCCGGCCGCACGCGGCTGATGGTCATCGACGGCGGCAGGCTCACCGGCGTGCTGACGCTGCGGGATATGCTGAGCTTTCTGGCTCTAAAGATAGACTTGGAGAGTCAAGGGCGCCCGGATGTGGCTTTGAATATCTGAGCTTATCCGGGCCGCCGATAAACGGCATCTTTCAAAAACCCTTCTCCTTGCCCCCCTGCGGCATTGCGTTCGTATAGAGTCTTGGCGGAACAACCAATAATCGAGCATTGCAGGGGAGGTTACGACAATGGCTATGGATGTTCTCGACAGGGCGACCCTCGAAAAACTTATCGACTACACCGAACCGCACTGCATATCGTTTTTCCTGCCGACACACAAGCACGGCGAGGGTACGCGGCAAGATCGTATCCGACTGAAAAACCTCGCGGCAAACGCCGAGGAGCACCTCTATCATCGGGGTCTCGGAACAAATGAAATCGAGGAGACGCTCCGGCCGGTCCGCGAATTGCTGCGGGAGGATCTCTTCTGGAGCCACTTGGAGGATGGACTGGCGATTTTCCTCGGCCGCCAGAAATTTCAACACTATCGCCTTCCGGTGTCTTTCGAACAGGAGGTGTACGTGGCGAAGCACTTTTTGCTGCGGCCGCTTCTGCCGCTGCTCAGCGGCAACGGTCGGTTCTACCTGCTGACACTCACGCAGAAGAAGGTTCGTCTTTTCACAGGAGATCGGTACGGACTTCAGGAGACCTCTCTTACCGACGCACCAACCACAATGGAGACGCTGGAGCAGTACCGCGACATCGAAAAGTTCATCCAGGTCCATACGATGCCGCGCGGCAAGATTGCCGGCGCCGGCGCCATGTTCCACGGCCACGGCGAGGGTGTGGAAGGCAAGCCGCTTAAAAGGGCCATCGAAGATTTTCTCAAGGCCGTGCAAAAAGGCGTCGACAGACAACTGGCCCCCGGCAGGGAGCCGCTGGTCCTGGCAGGCACGGATTATCTGTGCGGGGTGTACCGCGAAATCAATTTCTATACGAACCTGAAAAACGAGTTCATAGGAGGCAATCCCGAATTGATGGATCGCAGGCAGCTTCATGAGCGCGCCTGGAAGATCGTCGAGGCCGATTATGATTACGACCGGAACCGGCGGGCGGCTTACTTCTGGGACAAGGTCGGCACCAAAACAGTGGCGACGGATCCGCACTTCATCGTGCCCGCCGCCTACCAGGGACGGCTCGATACGCTCTTCGTCGATCCGAACGAGCACCTCTGGGGCAAGTTCGATCCTGCCGACGGCCACATTGAGATTGAGCCGTGGTATGATTCGACCAACGAGGACCTGGTCGACATGACGGTGCATTACGCTTTGGGCCGAGGCAGCTATGTATACCCGGCCCAGCGCCAATGCATGATGGAGGAGACGCCGATGGTTGCCATACTGCGTTATTGAGCGATCATAACAGCCGGCTCTGGACTTGGCCGAAGTTGAGGGTATAGTATCCGGAGCGAATAAGCTGTTGCCGCATTATTAGAACAAAAGCTATGGATATCTATAACGCAGTCAGCCTTGCCGGACTATTAGGCGTGTTGATCGTCGCTTGGGCTTTTTCCGCGGATCGTCGCGTTGTAAATGTGCGATGCGTCGCTGCGGGGGTGGGCTTGCAGTTAGCGCTGGCGGCCGTGGTGTTCTGGGCGCCGGGCAGCACGCGTTTCTTCTTGTGGCTTAACGACGTGGTCGTGCGTTTCTTGAACGCGGCCATGGAAGGACAGCGGTTTCTGTTTGGGCCGCTGGCCGTCGCACCGGGCCAGACGGACGCCGCCGGCAATCCCTCCGTCGGGTTCATCCTCGCCACTCAGGCGCTTGCGGTGATCATCTTCTTTGCTGCTCTGATGGCACTGCTGTATTACGTCGGCATCATGCAGCGGATCATACAAGGCTTCGCATGGGTGTTCGTGCGCCTCATGCGGATTAGCGGCGCCGAAAGTCTCTGTGCGGCGAGCAATATTTTTGTCGGGATTGAGTCGACGACGGCGGTGCGGCCTTACCTGGCCAGGATGACGCGATCGGAGTTCTGTACGGTACTCACCGCCGGCATGGCCACGGTGGCGTCCAGCACGATGGGGGTGTATGTGCTTTTCCTCAAGGACGTATTCGCGACCATTGCCGGGCACTTGATCTCGGCGTCCCTGTTGAGCGCGCCGGCTGCGATCGTGATCAGCAAGATACTTGTGCCCGAGACCGAACAGCCGCGGACCTTGGGGGCGACCGCACAATTTGACTATGAGCGGGAGAGCGGCCCCGTCGAGGCGATCATAAACGGCGCGATGGCGGGTGTGAAGCTCGTCGTCGGTGTATGTGCCCTGCTCATCGCCTTACTGGGGATGCTTGCAGTCCTCGACCTCGTCCTGGCATGGGCCGGCGGTTCGCTGCAGCTTTTCGAAGCGGAAGAAGTCCGGTCGCCTCTGACCACCCTCATGGGGTATGTGATGTGGCCGTTTGCCGTCATCATCGGTGTGCCGCCAGCAGACGCAATGCTTGCAGCCCGCATGTTGGGACAGCGCCTCATCGCCACCGAGATACCCGCTTATCTCCAACTCGCCGAGGTGATCGCACGCGGCGGCTTCTCGCACCCGCGAAGCGCAGTTGTCGTGGCATATGCCCTGTGCGGGTTTGCCCACGTCGCCTCACTGGCTATATTCACCGGCGGGGTCTCCGCAATCGTGCCCCGGCGCCGCGCTGATCTTGCCGAAGTCGCCCCGCGGGCGCTCCTCGCCGCAACATTGGCCTGCTTGATGACCGGCGCTGTAGCGGGTATCTTCTACAACGGCGCCGCCGCGGCGATCCAGACCGGCGCGATACCCTGATTCAGACCGTTATCGGCTTCTGCGGACCAGGTCTGTGTCAGCCCATATTTTGTTCAATGAAGGTGGTGTCGATATCGCTTTTCACATAAAGGTGGTGCGAGAGGATTTCCAGACATGCCGGTATGGTTGTCTTGATCGGTTCGATTCGGAATTCGCGCAGTGCGCGCTTCATCGTTGCAATCGCCTCTTCCCGGTTTCTCTGGTGCACAATAAGCTTGGCGACCATAGAATCATAATAAGGGCTTACGGTGCAGCCCTGGTACAAATGTGTGTCGACGCGTACGCCCATGCCGCCCGGTGCAATGAACTTGCTTATTGTGCCGGGACACGGCGAGTAATTGCGCGATGGGTCCTCTGCGTTGATGCGGCATTCCAGCGCCACCCCGTTGTGCGTGATGTCCTTCTGCCGCAGGTCAAGCGTCTGCCCGGCGGCGATCTTGAGCTGCCACTTTATCAGGTCGTGACCGGTGACCATTTCTGTTACCGGGTGCTCGACCTGGATGCGCGTGTTGACTCGATAAAGTAGAAATTCTTATCGCGATCAAGCAGGAACTCCACCGTCGCGGCATTTGCGTATTCGGCCTTTTGAATGAGACGCAGGGCCGACTTGCACAGCTCCTCGCGGGTTGCCTCGTCCAGCACTGGACACGGCGATTCCTCTATGAGCTTCTGGTGGCGGCGCTGGATCGTGCAGTCGCGCTCGTAGAAGTGCAGGGCATTGGAAGTCTTGTCCGCAAGGACCTGAACCTCGACGTGTCGCGGCTGCTGGATATACTTCTCGATGTACAATACGCCGTTCTTGAACGCCGCCTCTGCCTCCGCGCGAGCGGCGGCAAACGCTCCATGGAGGCTGATATCGTTGTGAGCCACCCTCATGCCCCGTCCGCCTCCGCCGGCGGCGGCCTTTATGATGACCGGGTAGCCGATCTTGTTGGCGATCTTGACCGCTTCGTTCTCGTCGATGATCTCGCCTTCGGAACCCGGCACAACCGGCACGCGCGCGTCCCGCGCGATTTCGCGAGCGGAGACCTTGTCGCCGAGCCGCCGCATGGCCTCGGGCGACGGACCAATAAAGGCTATGCCGCATTCCCGGCAGATTTCAGCGAAATGGGCGTTCTCTGCCAGAAAGCCGTAGCCGGGGTGAATAGCCTCGACGTCGGCAATCTCGGCGGCGCTGATTATCCTGGGGATATTGAGATAGCTCTGCGCCGGCTGCGGCGGCCCGATGCAGATGGCCTCGTCGGCGAGCCTTACATATTCAGCATCTTTGTCGGCCTGCGAGAATACAGCCACCGCCTCAATGCCGAGTTCCTGGCACGCGCGAATAATCCGAAGGGCTATCTCGCCTCTGTTTGCGATCAATACTCTTGAGAACATAGTGCATCCACCTGAACAGATTCGGGGCTTGAGATCGACTGCGAATTTCGCCGTGGGTCAGTTTGGCCGCACCCTGAAAAGTGGCTGGCCGAACTCGACCGCCTGTCCCCCCTTGCAGAGCACCTCGGCGATCGTTCCGCTTATCTGGGCCTTGATCTCGTTCATGACCTTCATGGCCTCAATTATGCAGACAACGGTGTCTTCATCGACCTGCGAGCCCGGCCTGACATAAGGTTTGGAGTCGGGACTGGGAGCGGCGTAAAACGTGCCGACGATCGGCGAGGTGATCTCGTGCAGTTTCTCCGATTCGGCGCGTTCAGGCTCTTGTTTGGCGGCGGGTGCGGGTGCGGCGATCATCGCGGCCGCCGGCATCTGTGCCACAAGGGGGGCTGTCGCCTGCGGGCGCTTAAGCAGGATCTTGCTGCTGCCGTCCGCAACCTCGATCTCGACCAGATCGTTCTTGATCATGAGGTCGATCAGTTCCCTGACCCGTTTCAAGTCCTCTTTTTTATCCGCCATTTGGCAAGCCCTTTAAATATCTACATCGGAATTTTGGTCCAAACTATACCGATTGGGCGACGTTTTGCAAGGAGATTACTGCGAATTTGCCGACGATACGGGGTGTGCGACCGCGGCATTTCGCTGAGGTAACGGGCCTGGTACTACAGATACAGCAACGTAACTTGCCGATTGCCGCCCTGATAACGTGGTGCTTAACCGCACTTGCCGCTGCCGGGTTAATGACCGATATCCGCGTCACCCGGTCGGCTAATGTCCCATCAGGCGCATGTGCTGCAGGACCTCGCCGGACTGCACAAAAGCCCCGTTGTGGCAACCGGTTACATTGCAGAATGTTATGGCATTGTTGAAGTCCAGTTCCGGCGTCAGGCCGATGACGATCATATCGCCGTCCGGCTTGCAGTTGCATGTGACAAGTTTACGGAACATCACATCGCAATGCGGACAGTATAGCTCATCCTTGACTCCGTCATCCAATTCGCCTTCGAGGACAATCTTGTCAAAATCGCCTTCCACGGCGGAAATCACAAATAGCCCTTCCATACCCGGACGCCTGAACCGTATTTTGAGGCCGGGGAAGCCATCAATCTTGTGCCTTATGTCCATAATACTGCAGCCGTTTGGGCAATAGGCATGTTCTATTACGTAGCGAGCTTTTTCGTCCTGTGCGTCGGCTGTGTTGGTTCGCTGGCGAAACGGTATAAGTAGTCGGCCGTCTTTGCTAAAATTCGTCATATTCTTTCCGTTTTGATTTGATCGCTTTTTCTGGCTATCTTCGCCGATTCGCAGTCATTCTAACGGGATGCGACTCGAAACAGAAGCCCGTTCAACGGGGGTCTGCAGAAACTCCGCAGCTTTTATCGAATGCCGGTTCAGCCGGCGTATGTTCTTATGGCAGATTCGGTCTTGTCGTGTCGCCGGTTGCGCCCCTGACCTCGTGTACCTTTGACGGTTTGCCCGTCCGCAGAAGTTCCTCGGCCTGGGTTTCGATCTCCATGAACCGTTTCTTGAGTTCGTAGAAGCCGTGCCACCAGGCGTAATCGGGTGCCATCATGGCCGCGCCGAAACGTGCGCGGCGGCCCTCGTGGTGCCAGAACTCGTAGAATTCGATTTCCAGCTTTTCGTCGAGGGACTTGTCCTTGCTGAGTAGTCCCTTTTCATAAAGATCGTCCATGATCTTTTTGGCAGGCTTGTAGTAGGTTTCGTTGTAGTTTTCGACGGCCTTGTCGAATCGGTCGAAGTGCCCATTAGTCCATGCCGGCGAATGGCATGCTTGGCAAACGCCTTTCATTTTCTCGCGTTCCTGCCTCCAATCCGTTTTAGCGGGCAGCGGTTCGAATTCCGACGGGCGAATAGTCAGCGGCGCCTGCGTTTCCCATGCCAGCCGCTCGGTGACATCGTGCGTGCCCCTGACCGCACCCACCTGGGACATGTGGCAGGTCGAGCAGGTCGGCGCACGATAGTCGACACCCGGCGACCAGGTGCCCGGGGCGGCATTCCATTTCCATGAATCGCCCTCTGCGTGATAGATGGCGCCGTGCTTGGACTCGTTGTAGATTTCTATCTGGGGATGGTCCGGTCCGAGATGGCACTGGCCGCAGGCTTCGGGTTTGCGGGCTTCTTCGAGGCTGAATTTGTGCCGCGTATGGCAGCTTGAGCAACTGCCGCGGCTGCCGTCCGGATTGACGCGTCCGATTCCCACGTTAGGCCATGTGGCCGGATCGAGCTGCCCGTCGACGACCTTTATGACGCTGCCATGACAATGATCACAGCCGGTAATCCGCTCGATTTCATTGTTGATGCCCTGTCTGAGCCACGGGTCGATCTGCCAGATGATGTCCAGCGTCCGGGCGTGCTTGCTCTTGGAATATTCGGCGGCTTCCGTCGGGTGACAACGCGAGCAGTCTTTGGGGCTTACAATGGGCGAGATCGGGGTCTTCTCCCAAGCGAGGTGTTTCTTGCTGATATCGCTGTCGGCGGGTCCGGCGCGGTGGCAATCGATACATGTAATGTTGGCGTGGGCATGGCGACTGTCAGCCCAATCGGCGACCATTCCCGGGGTGGAGGTGGTGTGGCATTCGATGCAGCCCTTTGCCGTGGCGCTTATGTTGCGTTCGATGCGGATCGTCTTGAGGCCGGGCACGGCGAGCGAGTCATCCTGTGCGGCGGCAGTACCATGAAAGACGGTTGCCAGCAGCGCGGCTGCAACGTACAGAATGCACATGGACGACCCTTTCATACGCGTTCCTTTCTATTTTGAGAAGATCTTGCTGTCTCTTTCGTGTCCTGCGCCGGGATGGCAGTGAATGCACTGGTTTTCGGGTGCGTCGGGACGGTCGATGAGACCCTGGTGCGCGGCCATTGCGTCGAAACTTGTGGGGCTGATGAGTAGGTCTTTGTGGCATCGCATGCAGGGCTCGTTTGTGAACTTGTCCTGGACTTTCTTGCGTATTTTTTTTACGTCGTATTCGGGGCCGAAATAGTGTACGGCCATGTCTTTTGCGCCGAGCCATGCTTTGGTTGCGGTGTAGCGGAAGTAGTTGTCCTTTGATGGGAGGTGGCAGTCGGTGCATTCGACTCTTACGCCGAGGTGGTTCAGGCCGTGGGGGGAGAGCTCCCATGACTGGTAGGCGGTTTGCATCTCGTGGCATGCGGAGCCGCAGTATTCGGGCGTTGAGACCTTGGACATTCCGTAGTTGATGCCGATGAAGGCGCCGATTGCGAAGAGGAATCCTAAGCCGAACAGGCACAAGCCTTTAAGACGTCCGCGGCATTTGGTCTTCTTTTCGGATGCTGCATTGTCCATGCTGGTTTTTTCCTTTTTTTGGGCCTGAGGCGGTCTTGCGGTTTTATCGCCATGAAGCGCGTGGGCCGTTAATAAGACTGGTATGTTCTTGTATTAAGATCACATTATTTATTTGTGC
>JAWLHD010000108.1:0-10096 GCA_041690555.1 Anaerohalosphaeraceae bacterium | reverse complement strand
CGTGCGGATGGCTTGTTCCTCTTCGAAGATGAGGCGCGTGAGGGTCTTTACGAACTGGGGCGGCAGTTTTTTGTCGCCAACTCTTGTGTGCTCGACATTCCGGCGGGCGACGAGGATGGCGCGAACGCCGACGGTCCTGATGGGCATGTGGTTGTCGTATATGCCGGCGGGGATGCGTGTGTATACGAAGTACGGAAAGGCGCGGAGCAGGCGGGCGGCGAGACCTTCTTCGATGGGGATGATGTTTACGTGGTCCTGCAGCGCGACGCCGTCGACTTTTTCGGTGAGAAGGGGTGTCGGCACTCCGGCGGTTATGACGGCGGCGTCGAGCGAGTTTTCGAGGAGCATCTGTCTTGCTTCGCCGAATTTGCATCTTATGTCGGTGAGGTCGGAGGCCTGCCATCCGTCGAGCGAGAAGATGACGGTTGCGCTGTTTGGGACGTTTTCGGGCGGAGAGCCGGTTCGTATTCTCCTGCCTTTCAACTGGTGGAGGTGCTCGATGCCGCTTTTTTTGGTGGCGACGATCTGGATGTATTCGGTGTAGAGCGAGGCGATGGCGAGTGCGCTCCCGGAGGGGAGGCAGAACATTGCCTGTCCGGTGCTGAAGTAGTATGCGGTGTCGTTCTGGACGAGTGCGAAATCGACCTGCTCCTTGTCTATGAGGTTGAGGTTTTCGAGCGTGCCGGTGGTTTCGACAATTTCGATGTGAACGTCGGGGAAGGTTTTTTCGAGGACCGTCTTTATGCCGCACCCTATCGGATAGTAGATTCCGGTTCTGCTTCCGGTTGCGATGCGGAGTGTGATTTTGTCGGCGGCGTGGGCGAGGCTTCCGCAGAGAAGTATGGAAAGCAGTATGACAAATCGCTTGGCGCTCATGCGGCGGTCCTTTGGGGCTTATAACAAATCGACCTCGTCGACCTTTGCGTGGACGGGACTGGCCTTAACCAGTTCGATGTTGAGTTTCCTGAACTGGCGTATGATCCTAAGGTTGATGCGCGTTCTGGTTTTGAGGTTTGAGGCATCGGGGTTGATCCAGTAGAGCAGCATTATGTCGCGTGAATACTCGGTTATTGCGAAGAATCCGGTTACGACTTTCTGCTGCGTGTCGGGATCTTCCTCGACGATTGTGCGGAGGACTTGCATGGCCTGTTCAATCTGTTCTTCGTCCATGTCTGGGGTGAGCCTGTAGACGGCGAAGATCTGTCGGCCGTTTTCGGAGTCGACGTTTACGATGTTGGCCTCGGTGAGAGACTGGTTTGGTATGGCGACGATTCGCCCTTCGTAGCGTGTTCTGATCCTTGTGCTCCTGAGGCCGACCTCGGTGACGACGCCGTCGAATCCGCAGGCCTGGATTCGGTCGCCGACCTTGAAGGGCTTGTCGAGGAAGATGGCGATGCTTCCGAAGAAGTTTCCGACGACGTCTTTCGCGGCCAGCGCGAAGGCGAGGCCGCCGATGCCGAGTCCTGCGAGTATGGAGTAGACGTCGAGTCCGGCGTTGTCCATAGCCATAATGATGGCGATGATCCAGACGGAAATCTTTACGCCTTTTCGGAGGATGGTGACAATGTGGTCGTCGAGTTCGCTGTCGGTTTTTTTTGCGATCGGGACGAGATATTCCCTGACGAGTGCGTCGAACATTCGCGTTATGAGCCATGCGGCGTTGAGTATGAGCAGGGCCTGGACGACTTTGTCGACCATGCTGTCGGCAGTCTCGGAGAGGGTGAGATTTTTGAGGCCGTAGTAAATGCCGCCGATGACGATGGCCAGTACAAAGGGCTCTTCGGCCATGTCTACGAGGATGTCGTCTATCTGGGTTTTGGTTCGGGCGGCGAAGCGTTTGACGGTCTTGCCGATCAGCCAGTAGATGGTTTTGCTGAGGACGACGGCGGCGATGATGATGAGTGCGCTCTCCATCCAGTCGATCACCGTGTTGCCGTAGAACGTCTTCCTGAAGAGGCCGAGTTCTTCGGACGCACCGGTTTCGGCCAGGGAGATCACGGCTTGGCCGCTTTTTGACAACAACTCAATCACACTCAGTAACCTGCCAAGGAACACATGTGTACCGCAGCGATCATGATATCATCGCGGGTCGATTCAATCAAGCGAAGGAATCCGGCGGGGGCCTGCACGCGTGCTTTTCGATTATCGGACCCGCGGACGCCATCGGCACGGCCGAACCGCTCCGGAGCGCCTTTCCCGGCGCACCGGAGCCGGTAATTTACAGCCTTCTGCTACTGTGCGGAAGTCTCCATGAGCAATTCCTGGCCCGAAGGCGGCGCGTCGGGCAGTTGGGAATCGAGCAGTATCATGATATCAGGTCGCCGCAGCATTAAATCGAGTTGCTTGAGCTGCTCTTCAATCTCCTGGAGTGCGGCGGCGTAGTAGAGTTCGGTGTGGAAGAAGAACATCGCTGTGTCGGAATCGATGACGTGGACCTGGTCCTTCTTCAGTTCGGGCATGAGGAGGGTCTTGCCGACGCTGAAGTTCTTGAGCCGCATTTCGTCGATGCCTCCGTTGAGGACAGCTATTCGCTTGAGAGCGAGGGCGCGGCGGAGACGAACGACGTCGGACTCATCCTGGATGAGCATGGTGTGTTGCTGGCGTCCGTCGGGCAGGGGCTGGTTGAGCTCCCAGAGCTTGACGGCCCAAGCTTTCTTGTCGGGACAATCGATCAGCTCGACATGAGGAATGGGCTCGCTTCCCATTTTGCCCTCTTCGAGTGAGGTTCGGTCGCGATGGTAGGTGAGCGCGAGGGCCTTGCCGTTGAAGTCTTTGAGTCGGCCGTCTTCCTTGATGAGCCCGTCGAGCCACTTGACGTCATACCCGCCGACCTTGTGGCTTGCGAAATAGATGGTCCGTGATTCGTCGATTGGCCCTTCGATGTCGAGACGCTTGACAACCTCGTAAATCATTCGGGTTACGAGGATGGACTCGCCGGGTACGGTATCCTCAACGAAGGACCGGAATGGTTCGCGACGGGCGAGGCGGAAGTTCTTCTCGGCGGCCTGCCTTGCGAGACGCCTGTAGAGCGCGATGCGGCGGTTCTCGAGGAGGAAGGTGAGATCGAAGACGTCTTCGGATCTGATGCGGTAGGAGTCGCGGAAGAGGTTGTTTCCGAAGTTGTCGAATGCGTCCTCGTCTTTGGGGTACGATCTTCTTACTTCTTTCTGCTCCGGCAGTACGTGCGGCGTGAGTACAATGATCACCTCACGTTTCTCAGTTCGTGTCTTCTCCGACCTGAAGGCCACACCCAGAAGCGGAAGGTCGCCCAGCAGCGGCACCTTGTCTTTGACGGATACCTGTTCATCGGCCACCAGGCCGCCTATGATCAAAGGCGTATTGTTGGCAATCCGTCCATAGGTTTGTACTCTGCGCGTCGACACCGTCGGTGCTTTGGCTAAAACACTCTTGCCGTCGGAACTGAGCATCTCCAGATCTTCGTTGGGAACCGGCGCCGAGACGACGGTGTCAATCAGCATGGTTACTTCCTTGCCGGTTTCATTGATGCGCGGCCGGATATTCAGCAGAATGCCCGTTGCCAGGTAATCGAACTTGAAGGCGGCGATCGAACTGTAGCTTGAGCCCTGCAAGCTGCTGGCGATGGGGATGTCCTTGCCGACGCGAATGGTGGATTGCCGATTGTCGAGTGTCAGGACGCTCGGGCGGGAGAGGATTTGTGCCTTACCCGTACGAATCAGGGCCCGGAGCTTCACCTCCCAGTCCCACTGAAACTTGCCGGTAAAAATATTGTGGAATGTCGATGTGTCAGGAATCACGAGGTCTAACGTATCTTTATTGGATCCCGCACTGTCAGACCCCAGGCGCAGTTTGCTGATGACGGCCGTGCCGTCCTCCTTGGAATACGGGTGAAGGGTCCAATCCACTCCTAATTCCTTGAGTCCCTGCTCGCTGATCTCCAGGACCATGGCCTCTATGAATATCTGCCGGGCAGGGCGGTCGATATAGTTGTCCAAAACCGAACGCACGCGGCTGAACTGCCCGGGATGCGCCGGATGAAACATCACCATTAATTGTGTCATCGGGGTGGCTATCACGTTGTCTTTCATATCGGATGCCATCCCCGGGGTCATCGACAGCCTGCCGCCTGCGGCCTCCGACTTCCCTCCGATCAGTCCGGTGTATTCCGGCTTAGGATCATCTACTTTGACGACGTACGGCAGATTGGCAAACTCGATCTTGGCGGGTATTTCCGTTGTCTTGGCCATGGTCGTAAGCCCCAGCCCTTTGAGCATGGCCAGTGCCGTGTCCGCATCCACATAGCTCAGTTGAATCAGCTTTGCTTCGAGATCGCGGACCTCGAGTCCGGCGCGTGTTTCGTTTAAGGATGTAACCAGTTTGCCGACTTCGGGTTCGAGGGCGGCCAGGTCGGGGTTTACGGTGAGGTTTCCGTCCTTGTCGACGATGAGGCCAAGTACCCAGAGTTGGGGGGGCTGGGTGAGGTAGTGGCGGTAGCCGAATCGGAGTATATAGGCGTTGCCGTCGACGGCTCTTGCGACGGTGCAGTCGCCGATGACACCTTGGGGCGGCATCGGCAGTGAGTCGGCGAGTATTCCGGCGGACACGTAGTTGAGGTGTGCTCCGAGGTGCATAACGAGTCTGTCGTTAATCTCGTTGACTTCGAGCCTGCTGAGTTTGGGCAGGGTGATTAGCTTTGTGGAATCAGGGGGCAGCGAGATCAGGGGGGCCATTGTCATGGTTCGCCTGAGGCCGGGTCTTTGGAGGGTGTTTTGCTGGATGTTCTCGCCGTCGGTCTGCTTATTTCGCGAGGCGGTTGCGGCGAGGCGAGCGAGTATGTCAGAGATTTCGAGTTCCTTTGCATCCTCCTGCGGGGCAACTTCGGCCTGGGGGGCAGCCGGCTGGGGCTGCGGTTGTTCGGCGGGTGCGGCTGCGGGTGGTGCCGCCGGTGCTTCGGCAGCCTGGGCGGGTGGAGCGGCCTGCTCGGCTTCAGCGGCAAAGATGTTTGCAGGAGCGATGCACAATGCCGCGATGAGGACAAACATTGCTAATGAGGTCGTGTTGGTGGACAAATGCAGGTTGGGCAGTGACAAGACGGGTGTCTTGTGTCGAGCCGCAGCGCGTGAACGGTTTACAAATGCACAGTACAGCATTTCTTACCTCCAACAAAAGATTACAAAAACCAGTAAATTGCATCCTGTTGTAAAAGCGCGTAGTTCTGAGCTTTTCTGTATCTCAGTCCGATATTATAGCAAAACTGCAAGATACTGCAACAATAGCGGGAGGCTGGGGCATGATGGCGATAAGAGTGACAGGGGACTCGGCAGGTGTTGTATTCGGGCCAATGAACGTTTTCATGAGAGAAAACGCGGTTTTGGGGTAATGGTGAGGCCTGATAGGTGTTGGGGAATGAGGCTTGGCGCGATGGGTGCATTTCCCTGGTTTTTAGGTGGCCGGCAATTGAAGGCGATTGTGAATTGCACGAGTTTAGATGCTCGTATCGGGCGCGGCCGGACACGGCGGTTGGGCGAGGTGGACGGAAAGGGGGAGTAGGCAGACGACAGGTTCACGACTGCGGCAGGACGGTCGAACACATGAGTATTAATACGCTCGCGGCGGGCGAAACGTAATGACTGTTGTTTATTAGGTTCAGGGGGGTCGTCAATGTCCGGGGACAAGGAGTTTGTGAAACGGCTGGAATCGGTGGGGTCGGATGACGTGGCGGCTGTCGGCGGCAAGAATGCCTCACTGGGCGAGATGGTTGCTAAGTTGAAGGAGGAGGGCATTAGGGTGCCGGACGGATTTGCGACGACAGCGGAGGCGTACCGGCTGTTTGTGGCGGAAAACGGTCTGGAGGAGCAGGTGCGGTCGCTGCTGGGGGAAATGTCGGACGGCAAGAAGCCTCTTGAGCAGGCAGGCAAGGCGATTCGCCAGCTTTTCTACCGTGGGGAGTTTCCAGAGGAGGTTGCGGAGGCGATTGCGGCGAGCTATCGAAAACTTGGCGAGCGTTATGGGGTGGAAGACGTTGACGTGGCTGTACGGAGCAGCGCAACGGCGGAGGACCTGCCGGAGGCGAGTTTCGCGGGTCAGCAGGAGACCTTTTTGAACGTTACGGGGGTACAGGACGTGATTGACGCGTGCCGCCGGTGTTATGCTTCGCTTTTTACGGACAGGGCGATCAGCTACCGGAACGAGAAGGGATTCGATCATATGAAGGTAGTGCTTTCGGTCGGCGTGCAGAAGATGGTGCGCGCGGACGAGGCGGGATCGGGTGTGATGTTTTCGATCGATACGGAGACGGGGTTCCCGGATGTGGTGGTAATTAATGCGGCTTGGGGATTAGGTGAGAACGTTGTGCAGGGTGCTGTGAATCCGGATGAGTACATGGTTTTTAAGCCGCTGCTGGGCGATGGCGACCTGAAGCCGATCATCGAAAAAAGCCTTGGAGAGAAGGCCAAGAAGATGGTTTATACGAGCGGCGGGTCCAGGACCACGAAGAATGTAGATACATCGAACGAGGAGCGCATGCGTTTTGTTCTGGGTGACGACGAGATATTGACGCTGGGACGGTGGGCGGCGGCGATAGAGAAGCATTACGGCAAGGCGATGGATATGGAGTGGGCCAAGGACGGGGCGACGGGTGATTTGTACATTGTGCAGGCACGGCCTGAAACGGTGCAGTCGCAGAAGAAGGCTGGGCAGCTTAAGTCGTATACGCTTCGGGGAGAGGGTAAAAGGCTGGCGGAGGGGCTGGCGATCGGGACGGCGATCAGTGCGAGCAAGGCGCAGATAATCAAGAGCGTCAAGCATATCGACCGCTTCGAGGATGGCGGTATCCTGGTCACGGGGATGACCGATCCGGACTGGGTACCCATAATGAAGCGGGCGGCGGGGATCGTTACGGATCATGGGGGGCGGACTTCCCATGCGGCGATTGTGAGTCGGGAGCTGGGAATACCGGCGATTGTGGGGACCGGCGACGCGACGGAGGCTGTCAGGGAGGGGCAGGAGATTACTATGTCGTGTGCGGAAGGGGACCGAGGTTATGTTTATGAAGGATCCTTGGATTATGATGAGGAAGAGATTAATCTGGAGGATATTCCGGACATAGGGACGCAGGTGATGATCAATCTTGCGAGTCCGGCGGCGGCGTTTCGCTGGTGGCAACTGCCGTGTCACGGTGTGGGTCTGGCGCGGATGGAGTTTATCATTAATAATATCATCAAGATTCATCCGCTGGCTCTGGTGCACTTCGATGAGATTGAGGATGCGGTGGTGAGGCGCGAGATCGAGAAGCTGACAAAGGGGTATGTGGACAAGTCGCAGTACTTTGTGGATCATCTGGCGATGGGGATAGCGAGGATCGCTGCGAGCCAGCACCCGGCGGACGTGATTGTCAGGCTGAGCGATTTCAAGACGAACGAGTACGCCAACCTGGTAGGTGGGGAGCGTTTCGAGCCTGTTGAGAGCAATCCAATGCTCGGGTTTCGGGGCGCCAGCCGGTATTACAGCGATCGCTACCGGGAGGGATTCGAGTTGGAGTGCCGGGCATTGCGTATGGTTCGGGAGCGTATCGGGATGAAGAACGTGCTGGTGATGGTTCCTTTTTGTCGCACGGTGTGGGAGGCGGACCGGGTGCTGGAGGTGATGGCGCACCATGGGTTGGAGAGGGGACGCGATGGACTTCGGATCTATGTGATGGCGGAGATTCCGTCAAACGTTGTGGAGGCGGATGCATTTGCAGAGCGGTTCGACGGTTTTTCCATAGGGTCGAACGACCTGACGCAACTGGTCCTGGGGATAGATCGGGACTCGGAGGAGTTGTCGCACCTTTTCGATGCGCGGAACGAGAGTGTCAAACGGATGATTCGGCAATTAATCGTAACGGCGCACGAGCATGGGCGGAAGGTGGGCATCTGCGGGCAATCACCGAGCGATTATCCGGATTTTGCGGAGTTTCTTGTGGAGTGTGGGATCGATTCGCTGTCGCTGAGTCCGGACAGCGTTGTTGGGACGATTCGGCACCTGGCGGAGATCGAGGCAGAGTCAAAGGCGCCTGCCGTGGCGGGTCATCACGGGTAACGGCTCAACGCGGCGGGTGATGCATCATGCGTTGACATGCTGCGGCTGTTTCATGCCGAGGGCTTTTCGAGCGGCGGTGACGATGTCCGCGGGGGCGAGATGGTATTTGGCCAGGAGAAAGTCGGGATCGCCCGAGGCGGCATAGGTATCATCGAGGCCGACACATGCGACTGGTACAGGGTAAAGGCGGCAGACCTCCTGGGCGACGGCGGCGCCGAGGCCGCCGGCGAGGAGATGTTCTTCGGCGGTTACAATCGCGCCGTTTCGTCGGGCGGCGGACTCGACGGCTTCGGAGTCGATGGGCTTCAGTGTGTGCATGTCGATTACCGCGGCGCTGATCCCTTCTTTTGAGAGCGTGTCGGCGGCAACGAGCGAGCAGGCGACCATTAGGCCGCAGGCAATGATGGTGAGATCGTCGCCCTGCCTGAGGAGGTTGGCCTTGCCTATGTCGTGATCGGGGTCGTCAGGGTAAATGATGGGGAACTTGGGTCGCCCGACGCGCATGTAAACGGGACCGTTGTGATCGAGCATGGCGAGTGTGGCTTTTCGGGCGGAGTGCGCGTCCGCGGGGCAGAGGACGGTGAAGCCCGGCAGGGCGCGGGCCAGGGCGATATCCTCGATGCCCATCTGGCTTGGTCCATCCTGGCCGATGTTGATGCCGTGGTGGGATCCGACGAATTTGACGTTAAGGTTGGGGAAGGCGATGCTCATCCTGAGCTGGTCGAAGGCGTTGCACAAGAGGAATGCGGCGAAGCTGGCGGCAACGACCTCTTTGCCGGATGAGGCGAGTCCCGCGGCGATGCCGACGAGGTTGCTTTCGGCAATGCCGACGTTGAAGAAGCGGTCGGGGAATTCGCGGGCGAAGTACTCTGTGCGGGTGGAGTTTGCGACGTCGCCGTCAAGGACGACGAGATCGGGCCTGCGGCGGCCTGCTTCGGCGAGGGCCTTTCCGAATGCATCGCGTGTTGCGGGGCCGTATTCGAGGCCTATTTCCTTGCCGAGGTTCATGGCTGTTCCTTCTTGTCGTTATTGTATTGTTCATGAAGCTCCGTGACGGCGGCGGAGACCTGATCGGGCTTGAGCGGCATGCCATGCATCTTAGAGCGGGTATCTTGTTCGAATGCACTTAGCTTCTTGCCCTTGTGGGTGTGCGCAACGATCATTCTCGGCATTTGCGGATCGTGTGCGGGTCTTTCGAGGGCGTCAAGTATGGCGGGGATGTCGTGGCCGCTGATCTCGTCGACGTGCCATCCCAGTGCCCGCCACTTCGCAGGCAGGGGGTATAGGGCAGGCATTACTCCGGACACTGCGTTGGTCTGCTGATAACAGTTGTGGTCCACGATCGCGGTGAGGTTGTCGAGTCCGCGGCTTGCGGCAAACATTGCTGCTTCCCAGACCTGCCCTTCCTGGAGTTCACCGTCGCCAAGCATGACGTAGACGTGAAAGTCGGCATGGTCCATCCTGCCGGCGAGGGCGTGTCCGAGGCCGATAGAAAGCCCCTGACCGAGTGACCCGGTTGATGATTCGAGTCCCGGGACGAGGCGCATGTTGGGGTGGCCTTCGAGCGGGGAATCATTCTTTCGCAAATCGGGCAGCAGATCCTGTGAGAAGAAGCCGGCGTGGGCGAGTGTTACGTAGAGACCCGGGGCGGCGTGGCCTTTGCTGAGAATGAAACGGTCGCGAAGGGGCCATCGGGGATTGTTGGGATCGTAACGCAAGACAGGGCGGAGATAGAGGCAGGTCAGGATATCTATGGCGGAGAGGGAACTGGAGGGGTGGCCGGAGCCGGCGGCGGTGGTGATCTCGATGATCTGTTTACTCATGGTGAGACTGAGGCGTCGCAATTCTTCGGGAGAACGGCATTGCGAATATGTTGGCGAGTCAACTTGCATAATTCATGCTCCGGTCCTTGTCTTCTGAGGGCTTGCAGCTTGCAGTCCGGTTATTGCCCCCTTGCAGCGGCGGGCGTTCGGCCACCCTGCAATTTAGTCGGCATGTACAGAGGGCGGCTTTACGGGCATTGGAAACTTGCCCCTGG
>JAWLHD010000107.1:0-10175 GCA_041690555.1 Anaerohalosphaeraceae bacterium | reverse complement strand
AAATAAACGCGTCTGGAGGGACCCCTTATCGCGAACTTACGGGGTCAAATTGCCGAGTTCCTTAAGGACGGTTTTCCCGAGCGCCTTAGGATATTCTCCTCACCTACCTGTGTCAGTTTTAGTACGGTCGTGCATGGTCGTCCTGTTTGAAGTTTTTCTTGGTAACGAATCCATCGGCTCGGGAATCGTAAATCGTCCCTCGCGGTCCATTGGCACCTTTGTGCTGGCGGATTTGCCTACCAGCGGCGCCGCAGGCACAATAGCCACGACTAATCAGCTTCCCGACTTCATCATTACGTCACTCCCACAGTCCAAACCTTCCATACACGGTGCAGGAATATTAACCTGCTGTCCATCGTCTACGCGTTTCCGCCTCGACTAAGGGGCCGACTAACCCTGGGCGGATTTACCTTCCCCAGGAAACCTTAGGTTTTCGGCGAACAGGATTCTCACCTGTTTTATCGTTACTCATGCCGGCATAATCACTAACTGCCGCTCCACGGCTCGTTTCCGTACCGCTTCAACGCTGACAGTTACGCTCTCCTACCACGTCACCGCTGACGGATCGGAGGCCCTTATTGAAGGACCTCGGATCCGACAGCGGAGACATCCGCAGCTTCGGCTCCATGCTTATTCCCGGTCATTATCGGCACCCAACTGCTCGATCAGTAAGCTATTACGCACTTTTTAAATGGTGGCTGCTTCTAAGCCAACATCCTGATTGTCACTGCAATCGGACTTCCTTAGTAACTTAGCATGGATTCGGGACCTTAGCTGGCGGTCTGGGTTGTTTCCCTCTTGACCACGAATGTTATCACCCGCAGACTGACTCCCGTGATATGCCTTACGGTATTCGGAGTTTGGTAGGGGTGGGTAGGCTGGTGGCCCCCCATCCCCAATCAGTAGCTCTACCCCCGCAAGGTAGTTAACACGAGGCTAGCCCAAAAGCTATTTCGGAGAGAACGAGATATCTCCAGGTTTGATTAGACTTTTACTCCTCTCCACAGCTCATCCCCTAACTTTTCAACGTTAGTGGGTTCGGTCGTCCAGGGATTTTTACATCCCCTTCCACCTGGCCATGGATAGATCACCTGGTTTCGCGTCTACCGCCTGCGACTGAATCGCCCTGTTCAGACTCGCTTTCGCTGCGGCTTCGCGCCTGAAGCGCTTAACCTTGCCGCAAACGGTAACTCGCCGGCTCATTATGCGAAAGGCACGCAGTCACCCGTTTCGAACCCGAAGGTCCGACATAGGGCTTCTACAGCTTTGTAGGTGTATGGTTTCAGGTACTTTTAACTCCCCTAATAGGGGTACTTTTCATCGTTCAGTCGCCTTACTTTCCACTATCGGTTGTCGAGGAGTACTTAGCCTTGGAGGGTGGGCCCCCCAGCTTCACACGGAGTTCCACGAGCTCCGTGCTACTCTGGAACGTCGATAATAACGGAGGGCTCTCGCTTACGTTTACAGGACTATCACCTTCTATGGTTCCGCTTTCCAGCGGATTCAACTGGCGATGCCTTTGTAACTCCTTATCGACGCCCGCAACCCCAGAGAGCAAGCTCCCTGGTTTGGGCTTTTCCGCTTTCGCTCGCCGCTACTTACGGAGTCTCGGTTGATTTCCTTTCCTGCAGGTACTTAGATGTTTCAGTTCTCTGCGTTGGCTTCACATGGCCTATGCATTCAGCCATGGATGACGGGATCTGGTTGCCCAGTCCCGCCGGGTTGCCCCATTCGGAGATCCCGGGATTAACGGTTGTTCGACACCTGCCCCGGGCTTATCGCAGCCTACCACGTCCTTCTTCGCCTCTCGACACCTAGACATCCCCCATACACCCTTAGTAACTTGACCATATCAATCATGGATTGACTGGTTCGCGCCGTCTGCAGTCCGATACAGCGACTGCAGCACAGTTTGGTTAATGAGCGCTCATCCCAGACTCAGCCTGTCTTAAAGACAGGTCGAATCTTAAGATTGTAGTTGTGCTTTCCGGACACCGAAGCGTCCGTTACACACAACCCACTTATGTCCGCTATTGACTTGTAAAAGAGCCGTTCTATGTTCGTTTCGACGCGTCAAATGTTCGCGTCGAAAGCCACATTTGCTAACTATTGTGTACTGGAGACGATGGGACTCGAACCCACGACTTCCGGCTTGCAAAGCCGGCGCTCTCCCAGCTGAGCTACGTCCCCGGGCATCATCGCCGGAAGCCGACACCAGCGTGCGGCGGTCCGAAACTGTCAATGGGCCCGGGAAGACTTGAACTTCCGACCTCACGCTTATCAGGCGTGCGCTCTAGCCAGCTGAGCTACGAGCCCAAGCAAGCCGAAGCTTGATTCGTTACCGACCGGTTAGGGCCGGTATCGGACTCAGAATCGTCACCTATCAAATTCGAAAGAGCAATAAAAAATGCCGCTGCGTATCAGTTGCTGCCAGCGACATTGCTGAGTTGGGCAACTCTACTCACTCAGCCATCGGCAGTCAAGAAGAAAAAGCTTTTTTTTGAAAATTTCTTCAAAGCCGTCCTGTGTTCCTGTTGCAGCTCTTTGACACCACATGCTGCTTGCGAAAAACAGATTCGACATAATATACGCACAAGTCGCCGCGTCAATCATTTTTTCGACGTTTTCTCAAGCATTTTTGAAAAAATTTTCAAGCGGCACCGCGAACAACCATAACAGATTCACCCGCAACAACAAAACGATCCACGCCGTCATCATCGGCGCAGCCCCACAATATAGAAGATAAGCAGCGATTACCCCTCCAGGAAGGTCTTGTAGAAATCCTTGTTCTGGTACTCGCCGCAGAAGTTGTCTTCGCTGACTTTCGGGAAGACATCCGACAGCACTTTCCGTTCCTCTCCCCTTTGGCGGGACGCCACTTTCGGTGGGTACCGGTGGCACTCACCGACTGACTCGACATCGGAGACGCGTCTAAAAAACGCACACTTGCCGCACTGCCAGATTTTAATTCGCTTTGCCATCGAAGGCTCCCGATTATGCATTTATCGGAGATATCGGCCGAGGGATTCAGCATACACCTGCCGGAACTGCAAAGCAAGTCTTTGAAGGCCCCAAGACCGGCAAATTGGGTGTCAGAAGGCTCATGATACTGAAAGGCCTTGAGTTTCAAGGCTGAAAACGTAATAATGATCGGATGTAGGCTGTTTTTTTACCGGTAAGGATTTTTGCAACAAGGAGACAAGATGCTGTACGACAGATTCGAATCACCTCGCCTCTTCACCCTTCTGCTTGCCGCCCTGTCGGCAGCCTGCATGTCCGGCCTCTCGACTGCCGAGACGACTCAAAACGTGTCCGCAAATGTATTCGACGTCCGCACGTTTGGCGCGGCAGGCGACGGCAACACTGACGACACTGCCGCATTTCAAAAAGCTCTCGATGCCGCTGGCAAGGCCGGCGGCGGGGTCGTTTACGCGGGCAGGGGCAACTACTACTTCGCCGGCCGCCTCAATGTCCCCAACGCCGTGGCGCTTAAGGGCATGTGGCAGTCCGTTCCCGCACACAACGGCATCCGCGATCGCGGTCTGCCAAAACCCACCGACGACGGCACCACCTTTCTCGTCACCGCCGACGCCGATAAGGAGGATGGCCCCGCGTTCATAACCCTCAACACAAACAGTACGCTCAAAGGCGTTGTCCTTTACTATCCCGAGCAGAAACTCGACGACGTCCCCACCCCTTATCCGTACGCCGTGGCAATGCGGGGAAAGAACCCTGCTGTACTTGCAGTTGAGCTGCTCAACCCGTACAACGGCATAGACGCCACCCGCAACGAGCGACATCTCATCCGCGATGTCCAGGGACAGCCGCTTCGCCGCGGCATCTACGTCGACGCCATCTACGACATCGGTCGAATCGAGAACGTACACTTCAACCCGTGGTGGAGCATGAGACCAAAGCTCTTCAAGTGGCAGCAGGAAAACGGCGAAGCCTTCATCTTTGGCCGCTCCGACTGGCAGTACGTCTTCAACACCTTCTGCTTCGGCTACAACATCGGCTACAAATTCATCCAGACCCGCGCCGGCCTCTGCAACGGCAATTTTCTCGGCATCGGCGCCGACGACTGCTTCACCGCTTTGAAGGTTGAAAACAGTGCGCCTTACGGCCTTCTCATCACCAACGGCGAGTTCGTCTCCTTCCACGGTCCCGATCCGACCATGGTCGAGGTCGCCGAGACCAACGCCGGCAGCGTCCGCTTCGTCAACTGTGCCTTCTGGGGTCCCTGCAATCAGATTGCCAAGGTAGCCGGCAATGGCACCGTCGGCTTTGGCGACTGCACCTTCACGCAGTGGGGAGGCAAAGATGGAACCCGACCCGCCATTCAGGCCTCCGGCGGCACGCTTCTGGTCACCGGATGCGAATTCCGCCAGGGTCATCCCCACATCGATCTCGCCGAAGGCGTCCGCCGAGCCGTCGTAACATCCAACGTCTTCACCGGCGTACCGCGCATTGATAACCGTGCAAAAGGGAATACCCAGATAGCTCTCAACGTCGGCGAATGAGACCGTCAGAACAGAAGCTCAGGCAGCATGGTGTGCTGTGCGAATAGCCGCAAGCAGCTCCTCCAATTCGGCGCTTTTGGTTACGTACCCCGCCGCACCAGCTTCCAGCATGGCTCTGGCGCGATCGGCCTCTTCATACATGGAAAGACCAATAATCCGGATATCCGGCAGCTCGGCGTGTATCTTTCTCGTAGCCTCCACCCCGTCCATTCGCGGCATGCTGAAATCCATCAGTATAACATCGGGCCGCAGCTCGTGAGCCTTCGATATCGCCTCCTCGCCGTTGCCCGCCTCACCGGCGATCTCGATGTCCGGCTCCCGCCTAAGACGCGCGGCCATCCCCTGCCTGATAACCTTATGATCGTCAACGATTAGCACCCGCATCATTGCCTGCCGCCCTCCCTGCGTTGCCGCGTCCGCCGCCTCTGTTTCACGTGCACGCCTCGACTCTTCTTTTGTGAACTTATCACCGCGAACCGCTGGCGCCGTCAGCTTGAACCGCGACCCACCATGAGGCTGGCTCTCGATCTCCAGACCGCCCCCCAGAAGTTCCAGCCGCTCCCGAATGCTGAAGAGCCCGTACCCCCCGCCGGACTCTCCGCCCATCTCCCCCAGCCGCTCTGGATCGAACCCCATCCCCTCGTCGCTCACGACTATCTCTATGTTCTCTCCGCGCCGCGCAAGTCTCACCTCCGCGTGCGTCACACCGGCATGTTTTACAATATTGAAAAGCAGCTCCCGCACCGACTCGAACATCAGTATCCGGATGTCCTCCCGGTCTGTGTCCGCGTCATCGTCCACCTGCAAGTCCACTATCAGCCCGTGCTTCTTTTCCGTCCACCGCGCCAGCCAGTCCAGCCCCGCCGGAAGCCCCGCCTCGTGCAGAATCGTCGGCGAAAGCTCCACCGTCAGCGACCGCGACGCCTCTATCGACTGCTTGATCAGCTCGTAAATGTCATATATCGCATCCGTATGCTCACGCCGCTCCAGCGACTGACCGAGCCCCTGCAAGCCAAGCTTCGCCGCCACCAGCAATTGCTGCAGGTGATCGTGCAGAACCTTCGCCAGACGGTGCCGCTCCCGCTGCTCGGCCAGCGTCACCTCCGACGCAAATCGGGACAACTGCTCGGCACGACGCTCCAGTTCGCGGTTCTTGTAATGCAATTCCGCCGTCCGGTCGCGAACAAGCTGCTCCAGAGATTCGTTCAGCCGCCGCATATCCTCCTCCGCCCGCTTGCGCCCTGTAATATCATTGAACAGCACCGCCACCTGCCGGTCTTTCGGCTCTCCGTACCGGTATGCGTAAACATCGAACCATCGCTTCAAGTGCTCCGCACGCTGCTCAAAACGCGCCGCCTGCCCTGTCATCGCCACCCGCCCGTATGTCTCGAACCACTGATCTTCGTGGTCCGGGGCAATCTCCCGCATGCACTGGCCCCGATCTGCCTTGAATCCGGTGTGTTTCTCGAAAGATGGATTCGTTTCGATAAACCGGTAGTCCACAGCCTTTCCGGTTTCATCGAATACCATCTCTATTATGCAATAACACTCGTCCATCGCATTGAACAGGGTGCGGTATTTTTCCTCGGAGTCCCTCAGCGCATCCTCGCCTCGTTTCCGCTCGGTGATGTCCAGCACCGCCCCGAGCATCCTCACTGCCTTGCCGTGCTCGTCATAATGAAAGACGCCGCTGGCCTCGACCCAGTGCACGGCGCCGTCGGTCCAGAGGATGCGGTGCTCGGCGCGGTAGTCCTTACGCTCGGCCATGGCACGCTGCAACTGCATTCTGACGCGCGGCCGATCCTCCGAAAAGACCCGCTCAAAGAAATCGTCGGCGCTGAACACCACCGTAACGATGTTCTCAACGCTGTCACTCTTGTAGCCATATATGGCCCGATACTCGCCGGTGCAGTAGACCTTTTCCTCCTGCATGTGCCAATCAAAAAGCCCGATATTGCCGGCGCCGACGGCCAGCGTGAGTCGCTGGTGCGCCTCTCTCAAGGCATTCCGCTGCTCATTGATCTGGCGAACGGTCTCTTCGGACTCCTCCAGTTCGGTCATGTCAGTCGCCACGAGGCACACGCTTACGAAATCAGCCTGACGCAGAATGCTTGCGGACACCAATGCCGGCACCGGCGCTGCGTCCGACGCCCGGAACACGAGCCGCTGTCGAGCGGGGCGAGCCTGCACCCCTCCGAGCAGTGCACTGAAAACCCCCTGTGAAGAAGTCTCGAGGAAGTTACGCAGCGGCCGCCCCATGATCTCCTCCAGCGGCTTGCCGATCATCTCACCGAACCGCTCGTTGCAGAACAGAACAACACCGTCCGGCGTTACTGTCAGCCCCGCCTCATTCATAGTCTCAACCAGCCGGCGGTATACCACATCCTCCCCGCTCAGCGTGAATATCTGTTCGCCCTTGGGCCCCTGCACAACGACGGCGTCCACCGCCCCCGCGCGGATCGCCTCTATCGTCTCCTCCGCCTCTTGCATGCGAATGCGCAGTTGCTCGTTTTCCCGGATCAATTCTTGTAGCTTTTGTTCTTTCATTTCTCTTTCCGAGGTCGTAAATCAAGGCCAACAAGTATTCGCTCCTTGTCGGCCATATCGCCGATGAATTTGCGCAGCGGCAACGGCAGTTTCTTGATCAGCGTAGGCGCCGCGACGATCTGCTCGCCCTTCGCTAACGTCGGCTGCTGGTAAATATCTATAACCTGCAGGTTGTACCGCCCCTCCAGGTGTTCCTCACATATCTTCGTAATGTTCTTGATCGCCCTTGAAGAGGCCGCGTTTATCCCCGCCACGTAGAGGCGCAAGACATACTTCTCTCCACCTTTGTGCTCTTCGAAAACGTCTCCGGTAATGTCCGGCTTGGCTTTCCTGTTCACAGTTGATATTCCTTTCACGTTGCTTCAAGGTGCATAACTCCGCTGCCGAAGGTCCAGCCCGACCAGCACGCGCTCGGTGTTTGACAAATCCCCGATGATCTTCCGCACAGGCTCCGGAAGCTTCCGGACCAGAGTCGGTACCGCCACTATCTGGTCGCCCCGCGCAAGCTGCGGCTGCTTCAGCAGGTCGATCACCTCGATGTGGTACTGGTCCCCTTCGAGGTTCTCATGGCAGATCTTCTTCAGATTGTTCAGCGCCGTCAGCGCCTTGGCAGTCTGTCCCGCCACGTAGAGCCGAAGTTCCCATTCCTTCTCGGCTCGTTTCCCGCCGATCGGAGCCTTCTTATTGTCCATGTCGCCTGCCATTGCTCATCCCTCGCTTAATTCGCCCGCCGAACTGCTTATCTCTACGCCTCTGTCTGTCAGATAGAACCGCCTCACCTCGCTCGAATGCGCCATCCCCCTTGACTTCAGCACGTACAGCAGGCGCTGGCGATCCCCATTCACCTCCACGTTCCGCAGCACGATCCACGTGTCCATCAGGGACGACACCATCGCCTCCGTCACCTCCAGCGGAGAACCGCCCCCCGTCAGACTTGTGAATATGGTCGTGACCCCCCTCATCTTCAGGAAATCGATCATCCTCATCAGCATCGCCTTAATCTGTTCGGTATCGCCGATGCTCGTCATGCTGGTAATCGGATCTATAACCACGACCGCCGGCTTTACGTCCTCCACCGCCTGGTGCAGCCGCACAAGGTGAGCCTCCAGCCCAAACTCCGTCGGACGGAAAGCGTTCAAAGTCAGCAGCCCCTCTTTACGCCACCTGCCAAGGTTTATCCCGATCGAAGACATGTTCCGCACGATCTGCTCCGGCGATTCCTCCATCGCAAAATAAAGTACCTTCTCGCCGCGCTTGCAAGCGCTCTCCGCAAACGCCCCCGCTATGCTGCTCTTGCCGGTGCCCGCCGAGCCGCTTATCAGAACGCTGCTCGCCGCGAAATATCCTTTCCCCCCCAACATATCGTCCATCGCCGGAATGCCCGTCGAGATTCGTTCGTTTCCGACCGGGTAGTCCAGACCAATCTCGCTGATCGGCAGTATCGAGAGCCCATTTTTCCCGATGAACGTCGGATATTCGTTAGTCCCGTGCAGCGAACCCCTGTACTTGACTATCCGCAGCCGCCGGGTTGCCACCTGCCCGATCACCCGATGATCCAGATATATCACGCAGTCGCTCACGTACTCTTCCAGACCGTGCCGCGTAAGTTGATTGTCCCCCTTCTCCCCGGTGATGATCGCAGTCACCTTCTTGTCTTTGAGCCACCGGAACAGCCGCCGAAGTTCCGCACGGATTATACCGGGGTTCGGCAGAGCCGCGAAGAGCGTCTCGACCGTGTCGAGCACCACACGCTTGGCGCCCACGCTGTCGATCGCCGCCGCAAGTCGGACAAACAGCCCCTCCAGGTCATACTCGCCCGTATCCTCTATCTGGTGCCGGTCCACCTGAACATAATCGATCTCCAGCTTATTCCGGCGAATCATATCCCTCACGTTCATCTGAAGCGATGCCACATTGTCGGCGAGTTCCTCCTCTGTCTCCTCGAAAGACATGAACACGCCCGGCTCGCCGAACTCTGCGATCCCCCGAACGATGAACTCCATCCCCAGAAGAGTCTTTCCGCATCCCGCCCCGCCGCAGACAAGCGTCGGCCGGCCGCGCGGCAGTCCACCCATTGTGATTTCGTCAAGGCCTCTTATACCCGTCGGGCACTTCAGAACGCCGCTCATTTCCTCGGTTGCTCTGGTCATCTCTGCCCCTTCATAAAACCAATGACGGATACGCCCACTTTCCACCTTTGTTTTGTCCGCAGATTTTAATCACCAACGCTGCCGATAGTCAAATACTATTTCAAGCAGCGCTTTTATCTACCGGACGCAAAACCCGATCTGGCGGCCTTATCGGCATGTAAACCCCGCAATATGTCCGCCGGACCGGCCCTTGCCGCTTCACCTCTCCCCTCCTGTCGGCCGTATCCTCGATATCGTTCACCACCCCGCGATTGATTGATCGACCCCGTACATGTATAATGCCCCGAGTCCGAAACAGAACTCAACTAAGGAGGCTTTATGATGAAAGTCAGAACAATAGTCGCAGCCGCGCTGTCCATTGCCGCGGCGTCCACCGCCGCCGCCGATTCGCTCCACGTCTACATCGGCACATACACCTGGGACGCCAAAATCAGTAAAGGCATCTATCGCACTACCCTCGACCTGAAGACCGGCCGCCTCACGGACCCCATACTCGTCGCCGAAACAAGAAACCCCACCTTCATCGAACTTCACCCCAGCGGCGCATTCCTCTATGCCGCGGGTGAATCCGAGGCGGGCATTGTCAGGGCGTATGCTGTCCAAGCAGACGGCAGCCTCAAGTTCCTCAACCAGCAGCCCTCCAAAGGCTCAGGCGCGTGCCACATCAATATCGACTCTGGCGGCAGGAACGTCCTCGTTGCCAACTACGGCACTGGCAGCGCCGCAGTCATCCCTGTCAAGCCGGACGGCAGCCTGGCCGAGCCGACAAGCAGTGTGCAGCACGAAGGCACCGGTCCCAACCGCAAACGCCAGGAGCGTGCACACGCGCATTCGGTTAACCTTAGCCCCGACGACCGTTTCGCATTTGTCGCCGACCTCGGCATCGACAAGGTCATGATTTACCGCTTTGATGTGGACAAGGGAACAATCGTCGGCAACAATCCTGCCTTTGCCCAAG
>JAWLHD010000106.1:0-10190 GCA_041690555.1 Anaerohalosphaeraceae bacterium | reverse complement strand
AGAACCTGAAGACAATAAATCTTTCCCTTCAGCCGGCAGCCATTACAAAATAGATTTCCCTGCCTCCACCCAAACAAGACGCGGGCCCCGCCAAAACGGGGCCCGCCGAAATGCAGCTTACATACCCATGCCGCCCATACCTCCCGGAGGCATTGGGGGTGCTTCCTTTTTCTCTGGAATTTCACTGACGATTGCGTCCGTGGTCAACAGCAGCGACGCTATCGATGCACCATTCTGAAGCGCTGTCCGTTCTACCTTGGTCGGAACAATCACGCCGAACTTGATCATATCGCCGTATTCCTTGCGCATGGCATCATAACCGAAGTTCCGCTCACCCGATTCCATGACCTTCTGCGCCACGATCGAACCGTCGAGTCCTGCGTTGGTGGCGATCTGCTTGATCGGCGCCACTACTGCGCGGCGAACGATATCAATGCCGATTTTCTCGTCGCCCGTACACTTGACTTTGTCAAGCACACCGAGGGTCTTCAGCATCGAAACACCGCCGCCCGGCAGAATGCCTTCTTCGACCGCGGCACGGCAGGCGTGCAGGGCATCCTCGACCCGGGCCTTCTTCTCCTTCACTTCCGCCTCGGTCGCCGCGCCGACCTTGACGAGGGCAACGCCGCCGGCGAGCTTGGCGAGACGCTCCTGGAGCTTCTCGATGTCGTAGTCGCTGGTGGAGATTTCGATTTCGTTCTTGATCTGCTCTATTCGGCCCTTAATGGCGTTGGTGTCGCCGGCGCCTTCAATGATGGTGGTGCTGTCCTTGTCGATGGTAATTGTCTTGGCCTGGCCCAACTGGCTCAGCTCGACGTTCTCTAACTGAATGCCGAGGTCTTCGAAAATCGCCTGTGCGCCGGTTAACAGTGCTATGTCCTGGAGCAGCGCCTTCCGCCGATCGCCGAAGCCCGGGGCCTTAACCGCCGCAACCTGAAGAACGCCCCGAAGCTTGTTTACAACCAGCGTAGCCAATGCCTCGCCCTCGATATCTTCGGCGATAATCAGCATCGGTCGGCCCTTTTTGGCCACCTTCTCCAGTATCGGCACCATCGTCTTGGCCGAACTGATCTTCTTTTCGTGCACAAGGATATACGGCTTATCCAGAACCACCGTCATGTCCTGCGGATGATTAACGAAATGCGGGCTCAAATACCCCTTGTCGAACTGCATACCCTCAACAAGCTCGACCACCGTCTCTAATGACTGTCCTTCCTCAACCGTGATCACGCCGTCCTTGCCCACCTTTTCCATCGCCTGGGCCAGGGTCTTGCCGATCTCGGCATCCTGGTTGGCCGAACAAGTTGCAACCTGCTCTATCTGCTTGCTGGATTCCACTGCGATCGCCATCTTTGCCAATTCATCAACTATTGCGCTTACCGCTTTGTCGATGCCTCGCTTGACCTGCATTGCGTTTGCGCCGGCCGTGATGTTCTTAAGGCCTTCATCAAAAATCGCTTCGGCCAATATCGTCGCCGTCGTGGTTCCGTCACCTGCTACACTTGATGTTTTCGAGGCCACTTCCTTGACCATCTGGGCGCCCATATTCTCGTAGGCGTCCTCCAATTCGATCTCCTTGGCCACTGTCACGCCATCTTTGGTCACCGTAGGCGAACCGTATGACTTCTCCAATATCACATTCCGGCCTGAGGGGCCCAACGTGATCTTCACCGCCGCCGCCAGCTTCTTGACCCCCTGGCGGATCGCCCCGCGGGCTTCGCTTTCAAAGGCTATCTTTTTCGCTGCCATTTCTATCTCCTGTCTGATTGTTCCTTACAAGGCAAAACGCCCCTTGCATGCGCTTCCGCCTAATCCTCAATAATCGCCATAATGTCCGATTCGCTCATGATCAGGTATTCTTTGCCCTCGATCTTGACCTCCGTGCCCGCATAGCTCGAAAACAGAACCGAGTCGCCCTTTTTAACCTGCATTTTGCTAAGACTCCCGTCATCGAGTATTCTGCCCTCACCGACGCTCACAACTTTGCCCCGCTGCGGTTTCTCCTTAGCCGAGTCCGGAAGCACGATTCCGCCGGCGGTCACGCTTTCAGCTTCCACGCGCTGGACAATCACACGGTCAGCCAATGGTCGAATCTTCATCTTCTCACTGCTCCTTTCAAGACAACAAGTAAAACGCTATTCCTTTATTTCTCAGGTCTAACCTGATTCTATAATCCCGTGACAGAGCCTCTCGGCCCGCCGAAATGACTGATGTACCCTGCTAAGTACTGAACAAGTCGCTACTGTACTCCTTCATGAACAGTTTGTTCAACTGCCTCCGAAGGACTTGCATGTCCACTGGCTTGGCTATAACGCTGAAGACATTCAGCTCCAGGGCCTCGCCCAGCAACGGCCGTTCCCACCGCGAAGATACCGTAATGCACGGCAAAAACGGCTCGTAACCCCGGATCGCCCGAACCATACTTAGGCCACCCGATGCCTGCGAATCAACATCCAGAAGCGCCACGTGCACCCGTCTGCTCTCGAGAATATCCACAGCCTCGCCTGCACTGCCTGCAACCATCGCCCGAATCCCCCTCGGTGCGAAAAGCTGCTCCACCGCTGTCGGCCAGCCCCAGTCGGAGCGATCTAACAGTACGTTGATCTCATTGGGCACCATGATCCACGTTCCTTATTTCGCTTACCTTACTGCAAAAGACGTGCCAACCGTGGGCCAAGGATGCTTTCAAATGCGCAAACTCTTTCATGGCAAGTACTTAGGATGAGTGGTGTAAGTTTGTGCGTATTCACGAAAGCAAGCCGGGCTTCATCCACCTGCCACCATGACAGCCGCTGCCGCCAACAAAACGCCCACTATGGCAGGCACCGCGCACATCATCGCCACTGATATGCGAACCGACATACCCGGCAAGTCGTAAAAAACGATACATCGCCACCCCTCGAAAGGAGCAAAAAATGCTCAGAATTATTGCAACTCTGGCCCTTACCGCCGCAGCCGTCCAGAGTGGCTGCAATCCCAAATTCGTGCTGCAAAACGTCAAGTACAATAGCCCTGACACAAGACGGGAACAAACAGAAATGAGTAAAACGGAAAAACAAGACAAGATTACCAAATCCGCCGCGGAATGGCGGGATGAACTGACACCCGAGCAGTACCGCATACTACGCCAAAAAGGCACCGAAGCGCCCTTTACCGGCAAGTACGACGAGTTCTTCGATGCAGGCACCTACCTTTGCGCGGCCTGCGGCCAGGACCTCTTTACCTCCGACGCAAAGTACAATTCCGGCTGCGGCTGGCCCGCTTTCTACGAGCCCGCAGAAAAAGATCGCGTACAATACAAAAAAGACACCACACATGGGATGATCCGCACCGAAGTCTTGTGCAGCCGCTGCGGAGGACATCTCGGACACGTTTTCAACGACGGTCCGCGACCAACGGGTCAGCGGTATTGCATCAACTCTGTTGCCTTGGATTTCAAAAAAGACGGAAAAGAGGACTGAGTTGTGTGCATTGGCAGGGCTTTCCGATTTCAACGCGTGAACCCGAGAATACTTGCGAACGTATCAGACATAAACATTAGATCGTAATAATCCTTCTCCTTTGATTGGGTCGGGTCGATCCGACCGGAAAGCAGCGCCGCCCCTCCTCGGCGCTGTTTTTTTGTCTGTTCTGGTGTTAGTAGTAAAACACAATCGGTTTTGTAGGAGTTGACAATCATTGCTGGTATGCTTATAAGAGGGGGACGCGGGGAAGTGTCATTGAGTTGAAAGGCTTTTTGTTTTGGCAGATTTGGCCGGAGAGTGAGGGAAGGCGTGGGACGGACGCGGTTTGGTCTTTTATGTTGTGTGTTGGTGGGACTGGCTTTGGCGGCCTGTGCAGAGGGGCATTTTTTATCCGATCTTGCTAGGCCGATCGAGGGGCGGAGCATGCGTGAGAGTTCTACGCACCGTATCGACGCCGGCGGAAAGTATGATCCGGACGGCGAGCCTGACGCCAACAGCAACTGGGACAACAAGAATGTTGCGCCAGGTGAGACCAAAGTTCTGATGGACCGGGAGGGGCCGGGGGTGATCACGCATATATGGCTGACTTTTCTTGGGCCGGAGCCTCATGCGTGGGCCAAGGACGGATCGGCGAATCATCAGGAGATGCTGCTGCGGATGTACTGGGATAGCAGTGACAGGCCGGCAGTAGAGGCACCGGTTGGGGACTTCTTCGCCAACAGCTTCGGCAAGCGGAGTGAGGTGATTAGTCTGCCGGTGATTGTTGAGGATGCCGATTCATACAACTGCTTCTGGCATATGCCGTTTCGCAGGAACGCGAAGATCGAGATTGTCAACCAGAGCGACAAGCCGATCAGTTTGCTGTACTACAACATCGACTGGATCAAGAAGGATATTGGTTCGGATACGCCATATTTTTATGCACAGTACCGGCAAGAGTACCCGACGGTGAACGGCAGAGACTACGTTGTCCTGGATACCAAGGGCAAGGGTCATTTTGTGGGTATGGTGTTGAGCGTTCGGACTCGGAGTCCGGCGTGGTTTGGTGAGGGCGACGAGAAGATCTACATTGACGGTGAGGAGAAGGCGTCGATCTGGGGAACGGGGACTGAGGATTATTTTCTTTCCGCGTGGGGACTGAGGACAACGAGTACGCCTTACTTCGGTGTACCGTACTTCGACGAGTGGGGGATAGTGGGCGGGCATACGAGTGCGTATCGGTGGCATATTAACGATCCGGTCGTGTTCAATACTGGCATACGCGTGGAGTTCGAGCACTACGGTTGGATTGCGCCAGATGAGAACCCCGAATACAAGAGCACGAGCTGGAACGAGCGAGAGGACGATTATTCGAGTGTGGCGTTCTGGTATCAGACGGGTACGCCGACATTTGCAGCGAGGGCACCCCATGCGAAGCAGCGTATGCTGCCGAACATTGACAGGATTATCCCGGCCAAAGTCTTTGCCGACGCAAAGCATCACGGCGCAGGGAAGGCAGTGGCTCAGAGTCTTTCAATCTATCCGGACGGGCACTTGCTGTATCGGGCGCCCGATGCGTCGGATGCATGGCTTGAGGTACCGTTTGAGATTGAGAAAAAGGAACCTAAACGGCTGCTGCTGGTCATGACGAAGAGCTACGATTTCGGCAGATATCAGGCGTATCTGAATGGGGTGAAGTTAGGCGGTTTGATGGATCTTTACAGTGAGGAGATCAGTACGCGTGAGTATCACTTGCTGGATTTCTGGCCGAAGCCGGGCAAGCATATGCTGCGGCTGGAGTGCGTAGGGAAGAACCAGCTTTCGGGCGGGTATTACTGCGGGATCGAATCGGTGCGTCTGAGGGAGCGTCGGCCGCGCGTTGCTGCGTACGGGCACGACAAGGATAAGGACTGGCGCGAGAAGCCGATCCTGTATCGATGAGGTGTCGAGCGGAAAATCGGGATGATGAAGTCATTGTATTTGGGGTTATTACTGTCGGGCGGCCTGTGTGCAGCAGGTCATGCACCAATCGACAATCCAGTCAAGAGATACGCGCTGGACTGGACGGATGAGATCAAGTGGGCACAAACGGTCTGTCTCTACGATTTCAAGGGCGGCACTCCAGCGGAGAAACTGGCTGTTGCGCAGGCTTTGCTGGCACCAAATGGCGGGGGGATAGTCTACTTTCCGGCAGGTACGTATAGATTCCATGACTCGATCAGGCTCGCTGACGGTGTCATCCTGCGCGGGGCCGATCCGGACGGTGTTGTTGACGCGCGCCGGGAGGGTTACGCTCCACCGACACGTTTCGAGTTCCCCAAATACGTACCGACCTTCGAAGGTGCGGGTACGCCGAAGGAGACGGCTTTCAAAGGGATTGTGCTGGCCGATCCGGAGTCGGCGTCATCCTGCGGTGTCGTCAACATTTGGATCAACTGCGGGCACATTCATTTCGAGCATGGTGTGCAGGCACGGAATCGCCTGGTTTACGGTTGCGTGCTGCAAAACGCAGCACTAATCGACGAGAAGGTGCCGGATGTCACTGCCGGTCAGCATGCCTGGCAGCGGTTTACTAAGTGGCATCAGGCGGCGATTGACGTTTATGTTCAGGCAAATGCGCTGGTGGCCAATAACCGCCTGCCAAAATCGACTGATCATTTCCTGCAGAAGGGCTATGTCGTGGTCGCCCGCGATGGGGCCAAGACGTCCGTGACCATCGAGGAGGGCGTCTGGTTTGATTATGACAATCGGGCCGGTATTTGCCTTAACGGGTACTGCATCGGGGGCGGCGGCGGTCTCGACCCGAAAGGCACGCCCGAACGTTACCCGCTGGGTTTTTGCAGAGGGCTGGTCATCAGCGACAATTACATCTGGTCGACAGGGCGTACGGCGATTGAGTTCACCGGCGACGGGACCGTGTGTTCGTTCAATGTCATTCGATTCAGACCGAATGTGAGGCGCTGGACCAACACGGGCATCGGCATGGCGTCGGGCTCGAGCACTAATGACAATCGGGCGATCACGGCGCGGGGATGGGGCTATACTGTCGAGGGCAACGATTACCTGTGCTACCGCAACGTTGCCGCCAAGGGGCCCTATTATATTAATGATGGCGAGGGCATCATGCATGAGGGCCACTGCAACTCGGCGATCCGCAACAGCCGCATCATCAATAACAAGGGCAACGCCTACATGAGCATTTTTCACACGGCGGGCATCGACGGCCTTCTGATTGCCGGCAACGATATCCGGCCGGAGGGGCCCGGGACGGATGTGAAGATTGCCTCCATTTACGTTAATGCAAATCGACAAAACGAGAAGTTCTTCTGCCGCGATGTGCAGATCATCAACAACATCACAGCAGGCAGCGGCATTCTAATAGCCGGTGAGCCGAATGAGAAAAACGTGATTCGAGGCAACCGACACGTTGGTTCGGTGGGGACGATCATCAACGAGGCCGGTGCGGTCGTGCAGGATAACGAGGGATATGTGCCGGGCGAACGCAAGAAACGCTAAGGTCGATAGGAAAGGGCAAGCGATGTACAAGGTCAGTGCGTTGAGCGTTTGTTTGTTTGCAGGCATTACGTTCGGTTCGGTCGATATGCCGACAACGAATCCTGCGAAACACTACGGATTGGACTGGACGGATGAGATCAGGTGGGCACAAGTGGTCTGTATCGAAGATTTCAAGGGCGGCACGCCCGCAGAAAAGCTGAACGCGGCACAGGCTGCGCTGGCGGGCAAAGGCGGGGGCGTGGTGTACTTTCCCGCAGGCGAGTACAAGTTTGCCGACTCGATTACTATCCTCAGTGGCGTGGTGCTTCGGGGTGCGGCGCCAGATGGTGTTGCGGATGCTCGTCAAGATGATTATGCACCGCCGGCGCGGTTTGAGTTTCCAAAGTATGAACCGAGATTAGAAGGAGAAGGGACGCCGATTGCGACGGCGTTCAAAGGTATATATCTGGCTGAGCCGGATAAGGCATCGAGTTGCGGTATTGTGAATATTGTGATCAACCGCGGGCATATAGCGATGGAGGAGCGGGCGGATCATGCGGCAGGCCGAAACCGGATCGTGTTCGGTTGCGTGCTGCGCAATGCGGCAGTGGCGGACGGTCGTGTTCCTGATGCAGGGATCGGCCAGCATGAGTGGCAGCGTTTCACGCACAGGCATCGTGCGGCGATAACGGTTAAGGCTTCTGAGAATATACTTGTGGCGAATAACCGTCTGCCAAAGAGCGCGGACGACAACTTTGTGATGGACGGTTATGTCGTTAAGGGCGGCGTATTTGATGGGGTTGTGTTTGACTATGACAATCGGCCGGGGATGTATATCAATGATTATGCGATAGGCGGAGGCAGTGGGGCGGATCCCAAGGGAATACCGCAGAGTCATCCGTGGGGGTTTCGCAAGGGTATTGTGATTCGGGACAATTACCTTTATATGACGGGTCGTTGTGCGATATCGTTTACGGGGGACGGTACGATATGCGCAGGCAACGTGGTTCGTTTCGCGGACGATGTATGGCGGCCGACCACGACGGGGACGAACAAAACAACGGGCTCCGCAACCAATGACAATCGCGCGGTGCAGATGCGAGGCTGGCGATGGATCGTGACCGGCAACGACTACATCGTTCATCGCAACTGGGCTTCGGACCGCAAGTACAGGATCAACGATGGCGAAGGTCTGATGCACGAGGGTCACGTCAACAGCACGATCAAGGACAGCGTACTGGCTGGCAACCGGGGGAACGCATATCTGTCGCTTTATAAGACGGCGGGGATCGACGGGCTGGTGATCGAAGACAACGACATACGCACCGGCGGGGGGATTGCGGCCATTTATGTTAATGCTAATCGCAATACGGACAAACATCTCTGCTATAACGTGAGAATAGTGAACAATGTTACAGGCGGCGGTGGGATCTTTATTGCGGGGGAGCCGGGTGAGCAGAACGTGATCAAGGGCAACCGGCATGTCGGCGGCGGTGGTACGATAGTGAATGAGGCGGGCGCCGAAGTGATTGACAATGAGGGTTATACGACGAAAGGCGAGAGATGAAGGCGTTTGTGCGGTTATTGTTTGCGGTTGTTCTGGCGGGTGGGGTGCTCGCAGGTTGCGGGTCGGACACGATATGCTTGTATGATCTTCGTTATACGTTGGCGATCGATACGAATGATGCGCGCCAGGTTGCGGGCGCTTGGGACGACTGCCATGTCGTGGCGGCGCTTCAGGGACTGGTTAACCGGGATGCGGCCCGGCTTTATGTACGGTTTGTGGACACAAGGTATCAGCCTCAAAACGTGGACGATTACTGGCTGCAGAAGCTGGCGGCAGAGGGGGCGTGGCTGGCTGGCGCAAAGGTGGAGCAGGTTGGCGATCTTGTAGAATTGGTGCGGCGCTATCGCTCATTTGTCAATGGGGCGGTTCTGTACGATCCGGCGGTTTGGGCAACGAGCAACATTGCGTCGACTATAGCAGGAGTGGAGGGTCTGCTGCCGATACGATATGACACGTCGGCGGGAAGTCTTTACAATCAACTGGTTGATGGTGGACCGAGGCTGGAGGTCCGGCGGCGGCTTGTAAACGTTGACGGCAGTTCGATGTTCACGGGTTCGGGAATAATACCGGGGACGGATCTGGCGTCGACGGGTTCGGCCAAGTGCGACGCGTATCTGTGGATGAAGGTCAATTACATGGACACGGGCAAGTGCGATGGGGCGTGGGGGGCGTATTATCTGGATCAGTTCTGGATGAAACGACCTCGCAACGCGGTGCTGAATCATCACTGTCTGACGAATCACGACTTTTTCATAAGCAAGAAAGCGTTTTTCTTTGACCTGCATGTTTGGGGCGACGAGGCGCCGGTGGACGATCCGGGTCAGAAGCCGGGCACGGACCTTGAGACACTCAAGGCGCTTCTACTGAGCGCTTACGAGCATGGGGGACGCGAACGGATGATTCATATCGGGGGGTTCGTGCCTTGGGCGCATAAGTACACCAGCCACGGCAACGCGGGCGGTCGGCATGATCCGGTGCCTTGCGAATGGGAGTACGGCAGGGTGATAAGCGCTTACAACGGGTTCATGGACGCCGACGCAATCAGCTATGGTGCTATGGCGAACGCATCATTCTATCAGCATTTTCCGCTGAAGGAGCGATACAAGCAGGATTGGGTTACAAGTGAGTCTTTGCGAGAGCGGGGGTACCTGGATGAGCAGGGCCGGGTGAAGTTCGACGGTCGGGAGTTTCTGATATTCTACGTGGGTGATTATGACTGTGCTGCGTGGCTCTATCAGCGGATGCCGGATATCTGGGACGATCCCAACCGCGGGAAGCTGCCTTTGATGTGGTGCATCAGTCCTGTGCTGGACCGCAGGGCGCCGATGGCGATGGACTTTATGCGTCGGACGGCGACGCCGAACGATTACTTTGCGGCCGCCGACAACGGTGCAGGCTACTGCGAGCCGGGTATGCTTCAGGAGCCGCGCGGTGTTTCGGGGTTGCCATGCGGGCTGGATGCGTGGGCAGATCACTGTAAGATTTTTTACGACCGGTGGGGGCTGTCGATTACCGGGTTTATTATTTATGCACACGGGCCGATACTGAATGAGGCGGGGCTGGACTGCTATGCCTCTTTTAGTCCTAACGGGATTGTGCCCTCAGGCGGGCCGGCAAACCTGCTGCACAAAAACATGCCGGTGCTGCGGTTCGACCATGACATCAACGAAGGAAACCCGGCCCAG
>JAWLHD010000105.1:0-10207 GCA_041690555.1 Anaerohalosphaeraceae bacterium | reverse complement strand
TGCGCAACTGGCGTATCCCTCGCCGGTCTACCACGTGGACGCGACGGGGGGGAATAATCTCAACGACGGATTGAGCCGAAGCACGGCATTTCGTGACATCCAGACAGGCATCTTTGCCGCTCGCGACGGCGATACTGTCCTTGTGTGGCCGGGGGTTTATCAGGAACAGGTAAATTTCCTGCGCAAGGCAATTACCGTGCGGAGCGCGGCTGAGGCGGCGGTGGTGCAGACTCCGGTGGGGTATGCCTTCTCTTTTTACACCGCCGAGGGCCGGGACAGTGTTTTGAGCAATATGGTGATCCGGGATAGTTACCGCGCCATTTATTGCCTGGCGGCGTCGCCGACGCTGAAGAACCTCACAATAGTGAACAATGACTTCGGTATAGAGTCTTACCAGGGCGGTCAGCCGGATATTCGTAACTGTATTTTTTGGAAGAACCGTTACGGCAATACGGCAGGCTGTACGAGCCGGTACAGTTGGGACTGGCAGCCTCCAGCGGCGGCAGCTCACTGGACATTTGACGAGAGCACGGGCAAGACTGTATACGACTCCTTGAACGGCAACCACGGCACGATGTATTACGGGGTCCGGACTTCGGGCCAGTCCGGGGGCGCAATCGAATTTGACGGGGACTGGGACTATGTTCTGGTTCCGCACAGCGCTTCCATAAGCGTGGGGCGAGGTGATTTCACTCTAAGTGCATGGGTTCGTCCGACAACGGTTGAGGGTATTGGCTCGATTCTCGGTAAGACAAGCAGTTATGACAATCAGGAATATGCGCTTGGCGTGGACAACGGGCGGATCAGGCTTGACGTCGAGAGAGACGGCAACGACGGACACGCTTACAGTCGGCCTGTGGTGACGCCGGGCGTGTGGCAGCACGTGGCGGTGAGTTTCAGTTCTGCAACGCTCAAGGCGCAGTTCTATTACAATGGTCTGTCCGTGTCGCAAGACGCCACAGACCGCCCGATCACGGCCTTGCCGTATGCACTCAACGCGGCGCTGTACATCGGCATGCAGGGTTCGGCATATGGAGACCGGTCCTTTGCGGGTGGCATCGATGAGGTGATGATTTTCAACAGGGCGCTTTCGGCCGATGAGATCGGGGTGGTATACGGCAGCGCACTGAATCCGATGTTCGCCGATCCGATGAACGGGGATTATCACCTGCTTTCAGAAAAGGGCAGATACGTTCCGTTGAACCCTGCTCTTACCGGAGGCATTGAAGGGCTTTGGACGTTCGACCGCGTCAGCAGTCCGTGCATTGACAGTGGCGATCCCGACGAGCGACCGAGCAGGGAGCTCATGCCAAACGGGGGTAGGGTGAATATGGGTGCCTACGGCAACAGCCCTCAGGCGAGCATGAGCGAATGGGCCTGGCCTGGCGACCTGAACCGCGACGGCGAAGTTAATCTCAGCGATCTGGCAATCCTGGCTTCTGAATGGCTTAAGCGTTTTCCATGGGCGGATGACCTGTAATGGCAAGTACACGCAAGATCGGCCGGCGGCTGTTTTTGCGGTCGATTTGTTACAGAACTTAGAGAGCAGTGCATCGGGGGCGCGAATCTTCTCCTTTTTTCCAAGATCCTTTGCATGTACCTGATGAATCCGGCGGTGGGGGTTTCGCTTGTGCGGTCAGCCATGCAGGCGCCCGGCTGTCGGCAAAAAAACCTGCCAACGAGCGGGGGTTTAGGTGTTGCACGATGCGAATAAGCGGTTAGAATCGTTGGGGGATCGAAACAGGTGTATCGTGAATGAGACTGTGAGGGGTCGTGATTTACGGTAAGGAGATATTCGCGGTCGCGGCGGCGTATGCGCTGGGCTGTGTCTCGACGGGATACTATTTGACGCGGCTGCGCACGGGCAAGGATATTCGGCAGACGGGCAGCGGCAGTGCGGGGGCTCGCAATGTGTCTCGGCTGTTAGGCAAACGGTGGTTTGCGTTTACGATGGGTGTCGATTTTTTTAAGGGTGCGGCGGCGACGGGGCTTGCGCTTTGTCTTGGTCTGGAGGTGTGGATCGCGGCTGTCTGTGTTGTGGCGGCGGTAGGGGGGCATATCTGGCCAGTGCAGTTGGGCTTTCGCGGGGGCAAGGGGGTTTCAGCCATGTTCGGGGGGCTTTCGGTTCTGGATTTGCGTCTGGCGCTGGCGATCGTGCTGATTTTCGGGGCGCTGTATGTGCTGACGCGGAGGTATATCGTCAGCGGTATGATTGCGATTTTCGCGCTGCCGATGACGGCTGTGTTCCTGGATTGCGGTTGGCGGAGCACGTGGGTTCTGATCGTGCTGACGTTGATGGTCCTGTTTGCTCACCGGAACAACATTCACGGAGCGATTCAGGAAGGGCGCGCCAGGGCAGGCGCAGTTTTCGGACGCGGCAAGTAAGGACAATGATATGGCAGGCACACACGTATTCAGAATAGCGACGGAGCCATGGGAATTCGAGCAGATCAACCGTTTGAACTATGAGACATTCGTGGAGGAGATTCCACAGCACGAACGCAATCCGAATGGGATTCTGATTGACAAGTTCCACGGCGAGAACACGTACATCATCTGCGTTGTTGACGACGCAGTGATCGGGATGCTGGCGGTGCGGAGCAAGCGGCCGTTTTCACTTGAGGGGAAGCTGGAGGATCTTGATTCGTATCTGCCGCCGTACAGGTCGATCTGCGAGGTGCGGCTGCTGGCAACGAAGAAGGACCGTCGGCACAGCCGGGTTGCTCACGGGCTGCTGAAGGAAACGGTTCAGTATTGCCTGAACAACGGGCACGACATTGCTGTGATATCGGGGATCGTGGAGCAGCAGAAGCTTTACGAACACATGGGGTTCGTTGCGTTCGGACCGCTGGTGGGCAAGGATGGGGCGATGTTTCAGCCGATGTACCTGACGCCTGAGAATTATGCGCGGTCGAAGAGGCCTGCGATTCAGATCGCAACGGTGCCGTCGACGGGGAGGGTGATCCTCACGCCTGGGCCGGTGGATATAGCGCCTTCGGTGCGGCGTGCATTTTCGGAGGTCACGATTTCGCACAGGTGCGCGGAGTTCGCGGAGCTGCATGCGGAGACGAAGGAGCTTCTGTGCAGGCTTGTCGGGGCGCGGCACGTTGAGGTGTTCATGGGGTCTGGGACATTGGCCAACGATGTGGTTGCGGGTCAGTTGTCGCTGGTGGCGGGGCGGGGGCTGATTTTGAGCAATGGAGAGTTCGGGGGGCGGCTGGTTGACGCGGCGGAGCGTTTTGGTTTGGAATATGACGTTCTGGCACTGGAGTGGGGCAATGCGTTTGAACGCGAGGCGGTTGAGCGGGCTGTTGACAGGCCGGACATCGGCTGGCTTTGGGCGGTGCATTGCGAGACGTCGACGGGGATGCTGAATGATATCGCGATGCTGAAGGAGATCTGCGGGCGAAGGAGCGTGCGCCTGTGCCTGGACTGTATCAGCTCGATCGGGTCGGTGCCGGTGGACGCAGGAGATGTTTATCTTGCATCTGCGGTGAGCGGCAAGGGGTTCTGCTCGTTTTCGGGGCTTGCGATGGTTTTTTACAACCATGTGCTGGAGGAGGGTGACAGGCGGCTGCCGCGGTATCTTGATCTGCGGATGTATGCGGAGAACGAGGGCGTTCCGTTTACGGTGTCGTCGAACCTGGTGGGGGCGCTCAACGAATCGCTGAAGAACCTGGACGTCGGGACGAAGTACCGGCATAACTGCGAGATATCGAACTGGCTTCGGCGGGAGCTGCGCAAGGAGGGGCTTGAGCTGCTGGTGGACGGGGAGCGCGCGGCGCCATGCGTGATGACCGTCGTGCTGCCGCGGCGGTACAGGTCCGAGGAGATCGGGCGGCGGCTGGAGGATTGGGGGTTCTACACCCATTACAAGAGCGCGTACCTGCGGGAGCGCAACTGGCTTCAGATATGCCTTATGGGTGAGGTGTCACGCGAGGTACTTGGACCGCTGCTGGTGAATCTGCGGCAGTTGCTGGGTTGAGCGGCGGCGGAAGGGCTTGCACGTTCTCGTCGGGACCTTTAAACTGTGGAGTAGACAAAAAGCGTCGCGGATGTAAGTTGATGCGACGCGTTTCTATTGGACCTTCGATCCGTGCTGGTGCTGTCGGCTGTATTCGGCACAAGGAGCAGTCATGAAGAACCTCGAAAAACGAAAGAGGATTATGAAACGGTCGATCATGCTGGGACATTGCATCTGCGATGCGAAGAAGCCATGTCCTTGCGACCTTTTCAAGGAGAAGGATATCTGCCTTTGTGCGGGCGAACGGCTGGAATCGCCGGCGGGCGAAGTCAAGCTTACGCACCTTGTCGAGAAGGCCGGGTGTGCGTCGAAGATCGACCAGGCGTTCCTTAAGGAAGTGCTCAATGGTCTGCCGGCAGTTGATGATCCGCGCGTGCTGGTGGGTGTGCCTGCGGGGGACGACGCGGGTATTTTTGATATCGGCGAGGGTAAGGCGCTGGTGCAGACGGTGGACGTGTTCACGCCGTCGGTTGATGATCCTTACACGTTCGGTCAGGTGGCGGCGGCGAACTCGGTGAGCGATATTTACGCGATGGGCGGCATACCGCTGACGGCTCTTTCGGTGATCGGATTTCCGGCGCGGAAGGCGCCGGACAGCGCCCTGACGGAGATATTGCGCGGCGGCATCGACAAGATGAAAGAGGCGGGGGTCGCGATCATCGGTGGGCACAGCATCAACGATCCCGAGATCAAGGCGGGTTTTGCGGTAACTGGCGTGATGCCGATCAAGCAGGTCACCGTCAACGCGGCTGCTCGACCGGGCGACGTGCTTGTGCTTACGAAACCGTTAGGTACGGGGATTGTGGCGTTTGCATCGCAGATCGGCCGGGCTATGGCGGAGAGCGTTGAGGCTTCGGCGCGATCGATGACGACGCTGAACAAGGAGGCGTCGCGGCTGATGGTGGAGTTCGGAGCGCACGCCTGCACGGACGTCACGGGTTTCAGTCTGATGGGGCATCTGGCGGAGATGGCACGGTCGAGCGGGGTGGACGTGGAGATCGTTTGGGACGATCTGCCGGTATTTCCGCATGTCGTGCAGTATGTCGCGGACGGGATACTTCCGGGGGCGATTGAACGAAACAAGGAGTCGTGCGGGGAGCGAGTCATCGGCGGTGAGGGGCTTGTGCCGGAGATGTTGGACATGTGCTTCGACGCGCAGACATCCGGCGGGCTGCTGATCGCGATTGAGCCGTTCAAAGCTGATGAATTCGTTGAGGCGCTGCATGGAGCAGGCGTGTCGGCGGCTACAGTTGTCGGCAGGGTGTCTGGCAAGGGCGAGGGCAGAGTGTACGTGCGAACGACCGGCAAGCGGAGATTGCCCGAGCCGAGGCCGGTGGAGAAGAAACGGAAGGAGCCGGCGGGTTCTGTCGTGTCGGCAGCGCCGGCGGAGTCGGCATGCTGCGCGGAAGCGTCAGGATCGGGTTCATCGGCAGTCGGCGGCGAGGGGGCTGGAGCCTCGGGTGCCCAGGCGAAATTCATGGAATTCATGGGGCAGGTGAATCGGCCGGGGGGGCTGGATGCTTATACGAAACAGGCCATTTCAATTGCGCTTTCGGTTGCGCAGCGGTGCGAGCCCTGTGTGAAGAGCCATATCGCTCAAGCCCGACAAAAAGGGTTTTCGGAGGAGGAAATCGACGAGGCCGCATGGATGGGGATTGCATTCGGCGGCGCACCTTGTATGATGTTTTACAAGCAGCATAAGCCGTGATTGTAGCGCGGCTGTTGTCGGCGAGCATTGGGAGGTGACTGGTGACTGGTGTTGCCCGCGGTCTTCAAAACCGTTGTGGGGCCGAGAAGGTCCCGGGTGGGTTCGATTCCCATTCGCCTCCGCCATTTCTTCGCGACAAGCTGCACCAAGACAATCTGCTTTTGTGAGGCGGACATGAACAGCAGCAGGCCCGATGGAGAACGGCTGGCGCTTCTGGGGGGCGAGAAGGTTGTGAGCGCCGACGGCGAAATTTTCAGGTGGCCGATCATTACGGAGGCACATGAGCAGGCGGTGCTCAAGGTGCTTCGGGCGGGGCAGATGTCGGGTCTGGAGGTTACGAAGGAATTCGAACGTAAGTACGCGAAGATTCTGGGTCGGAAGTACGGCCTTGCGGCACCCAACGGCACTGCGTCGATCCTGGAGGCGATGTACGGGATGGGGATCGGCGCGGGGGATGAGGTGATCGCTCCGTCTTTGACGTACTGGGCTTCGATTGCGCAGGTACATACATTGGGGGCGGTTCCGGTTTTTGCGGATGTTCATGCCGAGACACTGTGCCTGGATGCGGCGGACATGGAGCGGCGGATCACGGATCGCACCAAGGCGATTGTGGTTGTGCATTATGCCGGCATGCCGGCGGACATGGATGTGATCATGGCTGTGGCGCGGCGGCATGGTCTTATGGTGCTTGAGGACTGTTCGCACGCACACGGAGCAATGTACAAAGGGCGGCAGGTCGGGACTATCGGCACGGTGGGGGCGTTTTCGTTGATGTCGGGCAAGTCACTGGCGGTGGGGGAAGGGGGCATCTTTTTCACGGACGACCAGGAGATATACGAGCGGGCGCTGCTGTTCGGACATTATATCCGGCATGGCGAGGTCACGCTGGACGAGTTGAAGCCGTTTTGCGGTCTGCCCTGCGGAGGGTTCAAGAACCGAATGCACCAGCTCAGTTCGGCGGTCGGGCTTGTTCAGTTGGATATGTACGCGGAACAGATGGCGGAGATCGACAGGGCGATGAATCATTTCTGCCATCTGCTGGAAGGACTGCCGGGTATTCGTCCCATCAGGCCGGCGAAGGGTAGCGGCACGACAAAGGGGGGGTGGTATTATCCGCTGTTTCGGTATATGCCGAAGGAGTTGGGCGGGTTGTCGCTGACTCGATTCGGGGAGGCGGTGTCGGCGGAAGGGGCGGTTTGCAGGCCGGGCTGCAACAAGCCGCTGCACCTGCATCCGCTGTTTACGAGCATGGACGTTTACGGACAGGGGCGGCCGACACGGCTGGCTCATCTCCACGGGTCGGCGGACGCGAGCCGCTTTCCGGAGAATCTGCCGGTTACCGAGGCGGCGAACCGGCTGACGTTCGAGGTACCGTGGTTTAAGCATTACAGGGCGGATATCATTGCACAGCATGCCGATGCATACAAGAAGGTGATTCGGAATCATGAGGCATTGCTCGAGGGGGATGACGGCGGGGACGATCGCATTGGCGGCTATACAAGTTTTTTCGGTGAGCAGAAGACCGTGCCCGGGGGCAAGAAATGAATGGAGATTTCATGCGAAAGTTTGTGATCCTCGGGGCGACTCTTCTCATTTGCGTTGTTCTGCCGTGTACCTTTGGGCAGGCGGGAGAAGATGTTGCGCTGAAAGCGGGGTTTGCGCGGGTGGAGATTACCTGTCCGGTTGGCATTCCTCTAATCGGCTCGTGGGGCAAGCCGAGCGAGAGTGTTCTTGATCCGCTTTATGCGCGAGCAATGGTCCTGGGGGACGGGCACAGTACAATTGCGATTGTGTCCGCGGATTTGTTATACGCGCCGCATGATGAGATCGTCGGACCGGTGCGGTCGCTTATCAGAGAGCGATGCGAGATTGCGGAAGAGAACGTGCTGATCTGTGCGACTCACACACATTCCGGTCCGGAGGTTTTTACGCGGTCGAAGATACCGGCCGATGGGCGGCTCGATCCGTCGCTGATCGACCAGACATATCTTCATGCACTGAGAGAGCGGATCGCCGATGCGGTTTGCACGGCTCATGGGGACATGCGTGCGGCGGCGGTTGGTTTTGCGCGGGGGTACCTGCCGGAGGTCGTTTTTAACCGGCGACCGATCGGGACGGACGCCAAGGCGAAGATGACATTGAGCGTCAGTGCGGAGATTGCGGCAGGCCGAACCATTCGAATTGACGGTGAAGGGAATACCCGGGTTGCGTTTGCGCGGCTGGGGGAAAGTGGTTTGCGGTTCGGGCCGGTGGATGCTGATGTTTGCGTGCTGCGGGTCGAGGACGCGGCGGGCAAGATGATGGGTTCGATGATTAATTTCGGGTGTCATCCGGTGTGTGTGTATCCATATGCGGCGACGGCGATTTCGGCGGACTTTCCAGGGGATGCCTGTGCGGTAATTGAGGGTGTGGAGGGCGGGACGTGTCTGTTCGCACTGGCGCCGGCGGGGAATCTGGTGCCCTACCAGCGTGGACTTGCGGAACATCAACAGATCGGCAGGGCGATCGCGGGCGAGGCGATCAAGAGGTTACAGTTTGTGCCGACCGAAAGCAGCGTGTCTTTGGCAGCGGAGATCAAGCGGATACACCTGCCTCTGAAGAAACAAAAGGTCGATGAAGGTGCGGAGTGCATTGAGACCGAGATGCAGGTGCTGCGGATCGGCGAGATATATCTGCTTGGTCTGCCGGGTGAGATACTGGTCGAGATCGGGCTGGAGATCAAGAAGAAGGCGGGCATTGAGAAGCTTGTCGTTATCAGCCTCAGCAACGACGCAATCGGATATGTATGCCATGCGGCAGCCTACGAGGAGGGGGGCTATGAGCCGGGATCGGGTACGGAACTTGCGAAGGGCTCGGGGGAGGTCATGATCGCAGAGGCGCTGGACCTGCTGAGACGAATGAAGGCTCGGTGAGCATCGAGGCGTTCTTTACACGTTCTTCAACTGATCCCTGTTCTCGTATACCTTGACAATGGCGTTGATTACGTCGTCCATGTCGCTTTTCGTTCCCAGCAGCGGTCCCGACGCCCAGAGCATGAGCATGTCATCACAGACTGCATCGCAGTTGGGGCAGGCAAGCTCGTCACGGTACTGACGCAGACGCGCTTCGGAGTACATCTTCTTGTACACCTTGGTGTTGAGAACGTTTTCCACCCACGGCTCGCGATGCAGTCCGCGGGGAATGTACGGGCTGAGGCTTACGCCTTCCGCGGTGACGGCCTTGATGAACGCGGCGCGGCTTGCGCCATTGAAGTGTTCTTTCTTGTAGGTCATGGTGTAGAGGTAGAATGAACCGCACTCCGTGCCGGGGTAGAGCTTCTGGGGGACGACCCCCGGGATGTCCTTGAGGCCGGCGGTGAGGTGGGCGGCGTTGGCATTCCTTCGCTCATGGCGTTCCATGATGCCGTCCCACTGGCCGAGGAGTACGGCGGCTTCAAACTCGTTCATGCGGTACTTGGGGCCGATGACTTCTGTACGTCCCTGGCGTGAGGTACCGTGGTTGTGGACCGTGTAGCACATGTCCATGAGCCGTTCGTCATTGCCGATGACGGCTCCGCCCTCTCCGCATGCAATGACCTTGCTGGACTGAAAGCTGAAGCAGCCGACGTCGCCGATGGTGCCTAACGTTTTGCCGCGGTGCCTTGCCAGATGGGCCTGGCAGGCGTCTTCAATGACAAGTAGGTTGTGCTTTTTGGCGATAGCCATGATGTTGTCCATGTCGCAGGGCTGGCCCATCATGTGGACGGGCATAATCGCGCGGGTGTTCTCGTTAATGCGCCGTTGGACGTCGGCGGGGTCGAGCTGATAGGAGTCGCGATCCAGGTCCGCCAGAACAGGCAAGGCTCTGGCCGACAGTATGGCGGCAATCGTACCCGGGTCAGTGTATGGCGAGGTGATTACTTCGTCGCCGGGTCCGATGCCGAGGGCCTCCACGCAAGTGTGGAGAGCCTGGGTTCCTGAGCCGGTGGCCACGCAGTAGCGGGCGCCGGTGAGCTCGGCGTACTTCTTTTCGAAGGTGGGGACAGTGCCGGACGGCGACTGAATGCGGCACCATATACGGCTTCGCGTGGTCTTTGTTATGGATTCAACGACTTTGTCGTCCCAGAAGGGCCATTGAGGCCATGATTTGTTCTTTCTGATGGGCTCGCCGCCGAGAACGGCCAGTTTGCCTGCATGTTTGGCTGTATCCGCGTAAGCCCCTATTCCCGAAGTAACTGCGGCGAATGTTCCTGCCGATGCCGCCATGAACCGCCTTCGAGTCAAGTCCTTGCCGTCCATTCGATCCCCTTTCCGAGAAATTTGCATTCTCCTCACCGTACACACCATATACAATTCTACTGCAAGCAGGTGGTCCGGTCAAGTGAATTACCTGCTTGGTCAGGGCAATCGCATGAAATCCTGGTTCACTTTTTGCGTTTGGTTGGACTGAATCCCAGCAACGTAAGCAGGTAGTCTCTGTCGTAGCCGGCTTTGGCC
>JAWLHD010000104.1:0-10267 GCA_041690555.1 Anaerohalosphaeraceae bacterium | reverse complement strand
GATGATCCCCTATGATCAGTGGCAGTACGTAGTGGTGACGGTTGACAAGAACACGAATACACAGCGGTTCTACCTCAATGGCGAACTTAAACGCACCCAGGCCAACTGGACTTTTGGCACGGGAGTACATGCTGAGCTGAAGATGGGCTGCAACCAGGTGAATCTTACGGCTACACCCCCCACGCTGCAGGATGCCTTATACGGCATTCTTGACGACGTCCGGATTTACAACTATGCCCTCACGCCCCGACAAATCGCTCTGGACTATTTGAACGTCGTCGGCGGTGACGGATGGATCTGCGACGCAGATGGGCCGGCTTTGCTTCGTGACCTCAATAACGACTGCAGAGTTGACCTGGAGGACCTTGCCCTACTGGCCGAGGAGTGGCTCAAGAGCAACCGCATATATGCGGAACAGTGACATAAGGTACAGTTTGTGGATGGCGGCCGTAGCCTCCCAACGAAATGGTAATGTATGATGGAGGATTCTTATGAAACGGTTAACATTTGCCTTGGTTGCGGTTCTGTTGATGAGTCTGACGCCTGTAATGTACGGCGCCGGGGTTCCTGACCCTATTATCGATCTGGGGTTCAACGAAGGCGCCGGCAACATGACAGCGAACAAGGGATCCGCCGGCGGGACGCTCACCCTGAGCACGCCGGTGCCTGCGTGGTCGACGAACGTCCCGCCGGGGGGTGGCGAAGGCAGCGTCGATTTCGGCGCGACGTTCGGGGAATACTATGTCGAAAGCCCGGCCAACTACGTTGAATTGACGGGTTTGACCAAGTTCACCGTAACCGGCTGGGCCAACTGCCGCAACAGCGCGGAAGGTCCGGGCGGCAACCGTCTTGTAACCTGGATCAATCACGGCGGCAATGGCGTCGATGTGGTCTACCGGTCGGACGGCAGCGTCCAGGTGGGCATCAATGAATGGCCTGACAACCAGCCCTCCCAATCCAACGGCGGCAAGATCACCACGGATGCCGAGGCGGGTGTGGACAACTGGCGGTTCTTCGCGGTGACCTACGATTCCACCCTGGCCAGCGGCCATGTGAAATTCTATTTCGGCAGCGCCAACACTCCGGCCGAGTTCGATGTTGCCCGGGACTATGCCCGAGGGGCGGTGGGAACCAATATCAGCCGTCTGTGCATTGGCGCTTTCAACATCGCCACCCGTGGCGGTCGCGGCGACCGGATGTTCCGCGGGCTCATCGATGAGGTGAAGGTATTTGGCGATGCCCTCTCTGAGGAGCAGATCTTCGAGGTTTGGTTTGGCAGCAAATCGGTAGAAAGTCCAGTACCGGCTCATGGGGCTGTCAGTGTGGGGCTCGACGCGAACAGGAACCTCAGGGAGGGTCTGGAGTGGGCCTTCGTTCCAACTGCTAATCCGACCCACATAGATCTCTATTTCGGCACGGAAACTGATCCTAATTTGAGTGCGAAACCGGCGAACAAGAAGCTTTCGATGGCGCCGGTGACAACGACATTCGATCCCGGCCAACTGAGTTACTATACGCAGTATTACTGGCGTGTGGACATTTATGAACCGAACAGCATTCCAGGCGGTACGGGGCATACCGTTACGGCGGGGCCAGTGTGGACATTCAGGACCGCCGGACAGGATCCTGAGATTGGTCCTGTAAGCCCGGCACGGGTTGTTGTCGAGGAAGACGCCTCCGCCGTGTTCACGGCAACCGGAGCAGTTCAAGTGGACAACTACCAGTGGTGGCGCAAGGCCATACCGGCAGACATACAATTAGCCGACGGGGGCAAGTACTCCGGCGTTAATACCGACACACTGACGATCAGCGGTGTCGTTGAGGCGGACGAGGGGCAGTACTACTGTGTTGTAACCAATCAACTGACTGCAACTGTCGCGTCGAATTATGACAGCGCGGGTACTCTGATGACGCGTCGTTTGATCATACACTACCCGCTGGATACCGTGGTCGACGGTGTGACGCCGGATGTAGTCAGTGGGTTCGATATGACGTTGCAGACGTTTCCGACGTATACAAATCCGCCATCTCTGGTGGGCGGCGTGCCTCAACTGGGCGGTAACGGGTTGTTCTTCGACAACTTCGATGCCACCAACGTCGATCGCTGGGGCCAGTACGCTACGGCCGGGGTAGTCAACATGGAAGACATGGGCGACGGCCTGACCATTGCACTTTGGGTTAACCAGGGTAACCGATCGGGGTACCATGCTTATCTGAGCCGTCGTGTCACCTACAGCGCTACAGACATGATGTGGCAAATGGAATTCCAGGCTGGTCAGGGGGTGGGCTTCATGCGCTCAGGTGCGACCAATCCTGCTCGGCTGATGATCCCCTATGATGAGTGGCAGTACGTAGTGGCGACAGTTGACAAGAAAACCAATACACAGCGGTTCTATGTCAATGGCGAACTGAGGCGGACCCAGGCCGCCTGGACATTTGGCACGGGGGTAGACGCCGAGCTCAAGATGGGCTGTAACCAGGTGAATCTTACGGCCACACCCCCCAACCTGCAGGATGCTTTTTACGGCATTCTTGACGACGTCCGGATTTACAACTATGCCCGCACGCACCGGCAAATCGCTCTTGACTATTTGAACGTCGTCGGCGGTGACGGATGGATCTGCGACGCAGATGGGCCGGCTTTGCTTCGTGACCTCAATAACGACTGCAGAGTTGACCTGGAGGACCTTGCCCTACTGGCCGAGGAGTGGCTCAAGAGCAACCGCATATATGCGGAACAGTGACATCAGGTACAGTTAAACGAGTCCGGAGCGGTGCTTGTGGGCCGCTCCGGATGTTTCTTCAATAGGAAGATGGCGCCGGACGCAGTTTTTTTCTTTGCGCGAGAACCGGGACTACCGGCGGTCCAGATTTTACTGCGCCCGTACTGAAGGTGCTGAGATGTCTTGACAGGTGCGCGGTTTGCGGCGTTTCGGCAGGTGAAAAGCCATGCCTGACAGAACTCAAAGCCGTGCAGCTCTGCGGGCATACTGTCAGCCGGTCAGGCATGACGGCATGACAATCGGAAAGGGTGTTCAGAGGTGACAATGCGAGGACGTGGCGCGTCTGTAATGAGGCAATTCTCAGGTAAGTCTGCAATCATCACCCTTCTCGCTGTGTCGTTGTCGGCGGGGGGGGCAAGTCTGCCTGGCGGGGACCTGGACCGGAACTGTGCGGTCAATATGGCGGACTTGTTTCTGTTCGCGGAGCAATGGCTGGATCCTGCAGGCCATAGTGAGGACTGGAATGCCAATCTTGACGGCCTTGGGGGAGTTGATCTGGCCGACTTCGCCTTGTTGGCGCAGAACTGGATGGTTTCTTCGGGCTGTCCGGTGATCGTTGGAGAGAAGGTAGAAGATACGAAGTTCAGTCATAACCGTGGTTTCTATGCGGCGCCCTTCGATGTTACGATTTCCAGCGCGACAGGCGGGGCGACCATCAAGTATACTCTGGACGGCAGCGACCCCCGCGTGTCGCCAACCGCCTTTACCCGGGCTAACCCGTGCCTGGTGAACATTAATCCGGCCAGCACCAACAATCGCCGCGCCACCCCGGCGGTAACCCTGCGTGCGTGGGCATTTATGGCGGGGCTCGCGCCTACCAACGTGGATACGCAGACCTATGTCTTTCCCGCTTCGGTAGTGACTCAGGCTGAGATCGTGCCTTCGGGATCGTACGTCTTCTGGACCACCTCGATGGATCCGAAGGTCACTCAGAATCCTGCGTATTCGAACACCATGACGGATGCGATACTGTCTATTCCCACGATGTCCGTGGTGATGAATTGGGAAGACCTTTTTGGATTGTCAGGGATTCATCGCGGAAACAATCTTACCAAGGTTGACTACGAGAAACTCTGTTCCATCGAGTTGTTCTATCCCGACAGGCCTCAATATGCAGGTTTTAACGGTTTTCAGGAAGATTGTGGGATACGCATTCAAGGCGGCGGCGGCAGATGGGATGAGGGTACGTATGACCACAAGCAATCTTTCGGTCTTCGCTTTCGCCGCGAATACGGAAGCGGCACGCTGAAGTACCCTGTCTTTGAAAGCGCTCCGATGCATTCGGAGAGCGAAGCGGGAGAATACGACAAGCTTGTTCTTCGTGCGGGTCATAACAAGAGCTACGGGGCCATTTGGGATCCTCTTCACACAGTCTTTACGCGCGACCAGTTCGGCAGGGACCTCCAACTCGCCATGTCGGGAATCGGCAGCCGAGGTATGTTTGTTCACCTGTATTTGAACGGGATTTACTGGGGGCTCTACAACGTTTGCGAAAGGCCGGACCATGCTTTCTCGGCCAGCTACCTGAAGGGCACAGAGGAGGATTATTACAGCGGGAAGGCCAAAGGCGGGACTGTCAGCGGCAGCTCCAGCCGTTTTGATTTCTGGCGCAACACTGTGTCCATGAGCTCTGACTACAATTATCTGCAGCAATTCCTCGATGTGGATGCTTATCTGGACATGGCGCTAACAGGGGTGTTTGCCAATGTTGGAGATTATCCGCAGTTTTACTACGGGAACAGCAACAGGCCCTTAGGGCGGATTTACTTCTATCAATGGGATATCGAAGATTCTTTCGGCGGCGGCAGCAGACGGTCGGGCGCCCCGGATCGAGCCAGACTCGGCGCGTGTTACGGGTTTAACAATATGTGGACGTACAACGCGGAATTCCGGATGAGGCTTGCCGACCGTGCGTACCGGGCCTGCTACAACGACGGGGTCTTCACAAGCAAAGAGGTTACCGACCTCTGGCTTGAGCTCTGTAATAACATCAACCTTGCGATCGTAGGCGAGTCGGCGCGCTGGGGGGATGAACGTGCCGGGGATACCGGACGAGGGTGGGACGGTACAAGCAGGTATCATGATCCCGCCATCGCTGTCTATACACGCAATGCCCACTGGGTCCCGGCTCGGGACGCGGTTACCGCCGACCTCCAGACCAGGGCGGCGTCGACGATCAGTACCTTGCGGGGCGGCTCCTATGCCGGGTATACTTATTACCCATCGTTTGATCCGCCGTTGTTCAAGAGTGCCGGAAACACGATTACCATTTCGCGCAAAGAGGTTCCGGCGGGATACAAAGTAACCGTAGAGCGCGTTGGCAGTACAGGCACCGTCTATTACACGGCAGATGGGCGGGATCCTCGCGCCCCGGGGGGATCGGTGCAGGGGATCAATGCAGGATCGAGTGCGACGCTTACGATCAACAGCACCACAAGCCTCAAGGCCCGCACGCTTAACGGAGTCACCTGGAGCGCACTCCATGAAGCGGTGTTCTTCGTGGATCAGGACTTCGGCGACTTGAAGATCACCGAGATTATGTACAATCCCTTGACCACTCAGGCGGCGACAGGCCTGAGCATCGTCAGGATCATCGGTAATGATACGGCAGGCGGCAATTACGATAGAGCGAAGGTGGAGTTTGCAGTCGATCTGCCGGCAGTTTTCAGTCTGGACGACAAGCTCGTCATAAGGGGGGCAGAAGTTCCTGAGAACAACGGAACATTCACAGTCCATCACGTTGAAGGCAGGAACGTGGTTTTGAAAACGCTGTTGACGAATGAAACAAGTACGCCTGCGGCGGCCGACTTCGTCTACGACGGTAATCGATACGAGTTCGCCGAGTTGAAAAACACAGGCACCACGACGCTTAACCTCAGCGGGGTTACTTTCACCCGCGGGATCAGGTATACATTTGCGGACGGAACGCTGTTGGCTCCCGGTACATTTGCCGTTGTTGCCTCGAGCGCCGCTGACTTTGCCGCACGTTATCCGGGCAGAGAGGTTTGCGGCGAATACTCTGGTCTTCTGGATAATGCCGGAGAGACTCTGGAGCTGAGTTGCGGGACCGGGGAGATATTCACTGCCGGCCAGATCGTCGGCAACGATGGCGGACGCGGCAGGCTCGTCTTTGCGCAGTTGCCCGCCGGCCTGAAAGCGAAAGATCGTATTCAGATTGCAAGGGCGAATAACGCTTCGAACAACGGGATGTATACCATTGAGTCCATCGCAGGCAATCAGGTTTATGTAACGAAGGCGCTAACCGACGAGAATGCAGGGGCCAAGGCGAGTTTCTTCAAAGTGATTATGTCCGTGCCGTACGACGATGAGGGGATTTGGCCGCTGGGGCCGGATGGGCTCGGGTATTCTCTGGTTGCCGCGGAGACCAGTCCGGCGGGCGACCCAGGTGACGCGCGTTACTGGCGGACCTCGACGAACACACACGGTTCACCGGGGTATGATGACCCTGCGCCGCCGGCGATTCCGGAAATACTGATTAACGAAGTCCTGGCTCATACGGATTGGCCGCAGGTGGATACAATCGAATTGTACAATCCGACTTCAGCAGCCGTTGACCTTGTCGGCTGGTGGCTTACGGACGGCAAGAAGAATCCGACGAAATACCGGGTTCTTCCGGGCAGCATAATTCTGGCTGGAGATCATTGGGTCATTGAAGCGGACAATCATCCGATCAATGTCCCCCCGGCAAGTTACTTCGGCGGTGCGTTTCGCCTTAGTTCACAGGGCGAAGAGGTCTATATTTTTTCGCCGGACCTGCGATACAGCCACGGCTTCGCGTTCGGGGCAACTGAAAACGGGGTCAGCCTTGGGCGATATGTGACCAGTCAGGGTTATGAGCACTTCGCAGCACAGGCCGCGAATTCCTTTGGCCGGCCAAACAGCGGCCCGAGAATTGGGCCTGTGGTGATCAGCGAAATCATGTACAACCCCCCGGCGGGCCACCACGAATTCCTCGAGTTGGTGAATATTTCATCTGCTTCGGCAACTTTGTACAATTTGAACAACAGATGGCAGGTTTCGGGAGTGGGCTTCACATTCCCTGCAAACATCGAATTGCAGCCGAACGAGATACTGCTGCTTGTCGGCAGCACCATTTCGCCCGCTGATTTTCGTATGCAGTACGGTATTTCGGCAAACGTTCGCATATTCAATTTCGCGGGTAAGCTGGATAATGGCGGGGAGACGATCAGGCTCTGCAAACCGGATGTGCCGGACGAGGAGTACGTGCCGTATATCGTCGTTGATGAAGCAACCTATGACGACCAGGCGCCGTGGCCGACTGAGCCGGACGGGAACGGGCCTTCTTTGGAGCGCATTGATCTTCGTGCCTACGGGAACGACCCTGTCAATTGGCGGAAGAGCGGCAATACGGGGGGCACACCAGGTCTTGTCGCCCAGGCCACGGAGCCGATGATCGCCTTGTCTCCGTCAAGTCTGTTTGTTTCGACACCCCAGGGCCAGGATCCGGAGCACAAGGCCATTGACATTTGGAATGCAGGCGCCGATATCCTGAGTTACAGCGTAAGCGCCAATGTGGATTGGATGGATGTGTCTGCGGCAGAAGGGACCTCAGAAGGTTTTCAGGATAAGCGGCGGCACACTGTTGCTTTCTTCACTTCCGCCCTGGATCCGGGGATATACACGGGTGTTATCACCGTCGACGCAGCCGGCGCGGGCAATGGCCCTGTGACGATCTCGGTGACAGTCAATGTCCGGACGCCGGAAATTGCCGTGAGTCAACAGAGTCTGGAAGCATCGGCAAGCACAGGACAGAATGCACCTGAGCAAACATTCGAAGTATGGAATAAAGGCATAGGAACGCTCAACTACACCGTCAGCGACGATGTGAGCTGGTTGAGTGTCTCTCCGGAGTACGGAACCGTTGCAGGATACAATGACAGGATGGTCCATACAGTTGTCTTCGAAACAGCCTCGCTGCCGGTCGGGACGCATGCTGCAACGATCACCATCACGGATACACACGCGTCAAATAACCCGTGCGTCATCAATGTGACGCTTGAAATCCTGACGCCGCAAATCGCCCTGAACACAACAGGCTTAACCCCTGCCGCGGCCGAAGGCGGGATTGCCGCCAGCGATACGCTGGAGGTCTGGAACAGTGGTGCGGGGACGTTGAGCTATACTATTGCCGCGGATGCGGACTGGCTGATTGTCGCCCCCGGCGGCGGAAGCTCGACCGGGCCGGATGACAAAACATCGCACATGGTGAGTTACAATGTCGACACGTTCCCGCCGGGCGTGTATAACGCAACAATTTCAGTCAGCGATCCGGCAGCTTCCAACAGCCCGCAAACGATTTCTGTAGTCTTGCGTATTACCGACCAGCCGGCATTCGTCGCTTACAACGACTTGAACTCAACCGACAGTACGAATCTGCCGAACGTTACAGGATTTGACTATGCCGCTGTGAACGAACCGCTGAGGGATTTCGACACGGGACAGTATTTGCTCGTTACGGCAACGGGCAGCTATTCTCCGCCGGGTGCTTACGATCCTGTCGGCCGCAATGGCGGCAACTTCACCAATACAGCCTCCGATGCCTATAAGGCGTTTGACGGCATTGTGGACCTGACGGGTTTAGCCGAGCTTGACGCGGCCAACTGGATTAACGTTATAACGTTCAATAACCTGGCCCCGGGCTGGAAGTATACGATTACCCTGACGGCAAATCGGAATTCCTCCAGCTACAATAACCAGCGTTTCACAAGGGTGACGATTGAGGGAGCGGAGAGCTTTACCAACGCCAGCAGTGCCGGAGTCGCAATCAACTCAGAAGCATCGGTATCCTTTAGCACCGGGTATAACACGATCAACGGTTATGTTGCCAAGTGGACCAACATATCTCCGGGGCCTGACGGTAGTTTTTCGATTAAATCGGAGTGGGACACAAGCCATCCGGGCGACAAGGGATATGCTATGAGCGCATTCAAACTTGAGTCGCATGCTAAATGATCGTGTCATAGCGGCCTGCCTTTTGCGTAAGAGTAGCCGTTTTTGGGGGCGACAGGAGGGGGCTTAGCCCAAGTTCCGCAGTTGAGGGGTTAAGACGTTTTTTTTGGCGTAGAGACGCCGAAAGTTTTCACTACACCCGTTTCAAAACGGCCGCGTTAGCGGCAGGTTTCTGGGCAGGTTCAGGGCAAGCCGCTGCCGTTCGGGTTGACGTCGCTGGCGGCACGGCAACGTTCCAGATGGTGCTTCCCATGAACGAACTGATGCGGTCCTGCTGGAGGCGGAGAAACGCTTCTACAAAGTCAAGCATTATCGTCAGATGCCATTGCTGCTGAAAGGATTGAAGGAACTCGTTGAACAGTCAACAGGCTGTAGCATAGGATTCAGAAACGACCCGGGCCCATGACCCAATTTCAACGACAGCCGGGACAACTTCGGTCTCCATGGATAGTGCTTCCGGATCTGTTCATTGACCAAAGGAGGGGCGAAATGGCGGGCGATTGACAAGTGGCATTTGGGCTGGGCCATGCCGACAGCGTGGTACGGTGTCCAACGGAAGTGCCGCCAGACTCGGTCGGTCAGTTGAAATCTACGGATAGCACACTAAGAAATGCTTCTCTGGCAATCGTACAGGCTTTGTCCGAGGCGCGTCATGTGCTTTGCAGAAAGTGACTTGTCATTTGATACTCAAGGTGCAGGGATGCAACGCAACACGAGCCAGGAACTTGCGGGAAATCCTGTCTCCGTTTTGTCTCCAGTGCGGCTCACTTTGGGAAGAAGCGTCCGAGAGAATGAGTCTTCTTAGAAAAATGAGGCGGTGCACTAAAATATTTTCAGGTGTCAACGTATTCAATGCACAGAGAAACTTCCTGATTGCAAATTGTACGCCGTAATTCGAGCCATATTCTTCCAGGTGCGCCTACACTACTGCCTTCTCACGTAATAGCCGACTGCCAATCTTCTTATGGCGGCCGCCTGAGACAGGTTTTCAGTTGCGGGGGTACGATTTCCAGGCCCGATCCAGGCAGAACCATTTTGTTCCCCCGGTTGTACCTTCAGTGATGAAGCAAAAAAACGCTTCGTGCGGCCAGATTTTCACATAAATTCTCTGGTGAAACAGAGAACATCTGGTATCCTACACAGTGCGACGTGTGGGAGGACCGCCTGTGAGGAGACGAAAGACATCTTGGCCTGCGCATGTGGAACTCGATCAAGAAAACAGCAGTGTGCGCCGGCTAATCGACCCGCTCATCCGTAATTCGCGCCCATACCAATCCTCGGAAGTCGTGTTTCTCGCCTCGTGTGTAATTGCTGCCGCCGTATTCGTTCGGTTGTTTAAGCAATAGAGTGTGAGGCGTTTATGCATATATGCTGTTCCTTCTTTTTGGAAAGACCAGCTATAGAAAGTCAAGCAGAAGAATAGAAAGATTTTTGGATTGTTCTTTGACAAGTGAAGATGCCTCAGGATTCGGGATTATACCCTTTGGGAACAT
>JAWLHD010000103.1:0-10288 GCA_041690555.1 Anaerohalosphaeraceae bacterium | reverse complement strand
GTCGCGGGGTATCTTTTGGAGGCCGCCGTCAGCCACTATGTAGTCACCGCCGGCAAAGACAAGCGACTCTACGACGCGGCCAAGAAGCTTGCCGATTGCTGGGATGCCCACATCGGCCCCGCCCCGAAGCAGGAGTGGTTCGACGGGCACCAGGCGATGAAGATCTCGCTGGTTCGGTTCGGCAGGTTTGTCAACGACGTGGAAGGCGGCGGCAACGGGGACAGGTACATCAAGCTGGCGAAGTTTCTGGCGGACTGCCGCGGGGGCGGCTCGGAGTACGATCAAAGCCACGTGCCCGTCGTGCAGCAGTACGAGGCCGTGGGCCACGCGGTGCGTGCCTCCTACTCATATGCGGGTATGGCCGACATCGCCATGGAAACCGGCGATCTCGACTATCTAAGCGCCGTCATGTCGCTGTTCGACAATATGGTCAATCGCAAGTATTACGTAACCGGCGGCATCGGCAGCGGAGAGACGTCGGAAGGCTTCGGGCCGGATTACTCGCTCGGCCAGAACGCCTACTGTGAATCCTGTTCGAGCTGCGGGTTGATCTTTTTCCAGCATAAACTCGGCATGATCTGGCATGACGCCAAATACGCCGACCTGCTCGAAGAAACGCTCTACAACGCCCTGCTGGGCTCGGTCGACCTCGCGGGCAAAAACTTCTACTACCAGAATCCGCTGGACTCACGCGGGGATCGGTACGACTGGCACGGCTGCCCCTGCTGCGTCGGCAATATCCCGCGAACGCTTCTCATGCTGCCGACGTGGACGTACAGCACGAGCCAGGACAGCATATATGTGAATCTCTTCGTTGGCAGCAAGGTCACGGTTGCCAATGTGGCCGGAACCGACGTAGAGATGGTGCAGAAGACGGATTATCCGTGGAGCGGGGATGTCACCATCACGGTGAATCCCGCCGTGGAGAAGGATTTCACCATCTGCATCCGCCTGCCGGATCGGAGTGTCAGCGAACTCTACATGGCGGCCCCCGCCGGCGACGGCGCTTCCATAGCCGTTAATGGCGAAAAGGCCTCGCCGCCCGCGGTGAACGGATATGCCGTCATCACGCGACGGTGGAAGGCGGGCGACGTCATCACGCTGAAGCTGCCTATGGAAATCCAGAGGATGACGGGCATCGACAAGATTGCCGCCACGCGCGGCCGGGTGGCACTGCGTCGCGGGCCGCTGATCTACAGTTTCGAGGCGGTGGATCAAGACCTCGACAAGGTCTTGTCGCCCGATGCGGCACTGGCGGCCGAGTGGAGGCCGGACATGGAAGGCGTCATGGTCATCACCGGCAAGTGGGCCGACGGGTCCCCGCTCGTCGCCATTCCGAACTACGCCAGGAACAACCGCAACGCCCCGCAGGAGGGCGATCGCCGCGGCCGCGGGGTCAGTTCGTCGGTCTGGGTTAAGAATCAGTAACGCTCTGTAAAGGTGCCTGAAAATGAAAGCGATGACGCATTGTACATCTGCCGTTCTGATCGCGTGTCTTGGCGGCGCCGCGCTTTGTGCGCAGGTCGACAGGCCGTCGGTAACGACGCCGCCAGAGTCTTTTTTCGAAAAGGTGCGGGAGCAGGACCGGCAGGCAGCCCGCGATTTTTATCGCAAGCATCTGGATATCCACGGCATGCCTGTGGTCGCTTCGGCGGAAGTCGCCGATCTGGCGTTGCATCGCACGCATGAAATCGTCAGCCATATGTTGGCCGCTCGCCTCGATATCGTCCAAGCTCTGGTCGACCGCGGCATGTATTTGACGATCATCGGCGCCAATCAGGCTTACACGGACCTGCCTGAGAACCGAAACGCCCGCAATCCTGACTACCTCAACGAGCGGGTGCGCGGTACGGGCGGCTTTCCCACGAGTTTTGGCGAAGAAAACCTGCTGAGCCTTGTACTGGACCGTTATGACGACGAAAGTATTGCGGTGCACGAATTCTGCCATACGATCGACAGTACGCTGCGGCGAATCGATGCCGGATGGGAGGACCGAAAGCACGCCGCGTATCGGAAGGCCGTGGACAAGGGCTTGTACAAGGATACGTACGCCATCAGCAACGCGGCCGAATACTTGGCCGAGATCGCGCAGGCCTATTTCGACTGCAATCGGGTCAACAACTGGAATCACGGTCCCATCGGCGGGCGTGAACAGCTCAAGATGTATGATCCCGATGGTTATGAACTGGTCCGCAGCACCTTCAATCTCGGGCCGGATCAGGACTGGAGATATACATGGCTCCAGGCTCTGCCGAAGGTGGAAGCGCCCCCGGCGAAGTTCAACATTGACCCGTGGTACACTAAATTCACGTGGGCGCGGGAGTTCACGGTGCTCGGGCGGGGAGCGGACGACAATGCCCTGCTCAAGGCAAACGATACGATTCGCAAGATGTTCGCGTACCGCCACGACGTGCTGAAAGCCCTCATTGCGGATGGCGTCAGGCTCGTTGTCCTCGGGCCGAATGAGAGCATTTCCGACCTGCCAGAGATCCGGAAGAACACAGTCGCCAAGGTCGATCATACAGCAAGATTTCTGGACTACATGCCCGAAACCAGAATCGTCGTCGTAAGCCAGGAAAACGTCACGAACAGCATGAATAGCGCCTATGACACCGAGTGCCTGGTCATCCGCGTGATGGCGCGGGCCCTTTACCACGTGACCGGCCTGCGTCCCGTCGACAGCAATTGGGAGAACAGGGGACGCGACGTGCAACAATACGAACTGCGGGTCCAGCGGCTGGACGTCCGCTTTGACGAGAAGCTGCGGAAACTGTATGATAGCGCCATGGGCGAGGGCCTCTGGAAAGGCACGGCGGCCGTGCACGATCATGTTGAATACTGGACGGCCGGCGTACTTGCTTACTTCGATGCGACCGGCGAGGGCGTGCCGCCCAATGATGCGGCACGGCCGATCACCACGCGCGAGGCGCTTGCGGAATATGATGCGGAACTTTTTGCACTGATTGACGAGACGATGGCTTATCGCGACAAGGTCGATTGGCGCTACCATAGATAGAACTGCCCACGGGAGGGTGTCATGAAGAGAAAACCCGGCACAAAGACAATCCTGCCGACCATCCTGACTACGATGGCGGTGCTGTGGTCTGCCGCATACGGCTCCGGGCAACAGCAAGTGACGGCTTCGCCGCAGCCGCGGCGGGGATTTGCCCAGTCGAGCGGTGTCTACAAGGCGAGCATCGAGCCGCACTGGTCTGCGGACGGCACGCACTTCTGGTACCGCAACGATCTGCGCGCAGGCGCCCGTGAGTTTGTTCTCGTGGATGCAGTTGAGGGAGTCCGAAAGCCCGCCTTCGATCACGCGCAACTGGCCGAGGCACTGAAGAGCGCGGGCGTGGAGGACGCGCAGGCGGATCGCCTGCGAATCGAAGACCTTGAATTCAAGCTTGCCGACAATTCCCTTGCTTTTCGAACCGGTGAGGATCGCTGGCAGTGCAATCTCCAGACGTACGAATTGCATAAGGCCGATCGAACAACCGCATCCGTCGAGCCGGACTCGGAGCTTCAAACCTACAACGGACTGCGGGCAAGTACACGCACCGGCAAAGAGACGGAGATTACATTCGTCAACGGCATGACGGGCCCGATCGAGTTATTCTGGCTGGATGCCGGCGGCCAGCGACGCAGCTACGGCACGTTGTCCGCAGGTCAGGAACGCGCGCAGCATACATATGAAGGGCACGTCTGGCAGGTGGTGGGCGAGCGCGGCGCGGAACTCGGCATGTTTCAAGCCGGACAAGGCTTCACCCGCGTGAACATTGCCGCAACGCCCCGGGTGAGCCGCCCCGGACCGCGTCAGGACCGCCGACCTCGGGGACCGCAGGACCGGTCGGGCGACGCCAAATGGACCGCATTCGTCAGGGACGGGAATGTTTACATACGTAATAATACCGATGCATCTGAGACACAGTTGAGCCGGGACGGCGATTCCGCCCTGAGTTATGGCCTGCTTGAATGGGCGCCCGACTCGCAAACACTCGTCGCGTTTCGAATCGAGCCCGGCGACCGCAAGGAGGTACACCTGATCGAATCCTCCCCCAACGGCGGCGGCCGGGCCGTCCTGCATTCCCGCCCCTACGATCTGCCCGGCGACAAATTCACCGCCTACGAACTCAATCTCTTCGATGTAGAGACCCGGACGCAACGGAAACCCGAGATTGATCGAATCGATTTCGGCCGTCCACGCCTGCGATGGAACGCCGACGGGCGCCGCTTCACGTATGAAAAGATCGATCGCGGCCACCAGCGGTTCCGCGTGATTGAGATCGATTCCCACACCGGCGAGACGCGAAATGTCATCGACGAAAAATCCGACACCTTTATTTGGACCGCCCATACCGAGGCCGTTCGGCTCAGCCGCGTCAATTGGGTACCCGACGCCAACGAGATCATCTACGTCTCCGAACGCGACGGCTGGCGGCATCTCTACCTCATCGACGTCGATACCGCGGAGATCAAAAACCAGATCACGAAGGGTCCGTTCGTCGTCCGGGCCATTGACCGCATCGACGCGGCGAAACGGCAGATCTGGTTTCGTGCGGGCGGCCTGAATCCTTCACAGGATCCGTACCTCGTCCATTACTGCCGCGTCAATTTTGACGGGACCGGTTTCGTGGCGCTGACCGCAGGCGACGGCGATCATTCAATCCAGTACTCGCCCGACGGCAGCACACTCATTGACACATATTCGCGCACAGACGCGGCGCCCGTTCACGAACTGCGCCGCGTCTCGGACGGGCAATTGCTATGCGAACTGGAAAAGGCCGATATCTCGCAACTGAAGGAAAACGGCTGGCAATCGCCGGAGGTCTTCGTCGCCAAGGGACGTGACGGCACAACGGATATCTGGGGCATCATCTGCCGGCCGCCTAGGCTCGACCCGCAGAAGAAGTATCCGGTCGTCGAGGACATCTACGCCGGACCGCAGAGCGCGTACGTGCCGAAGCGGTTCAGTGGCTCTTCGCGCTACACCTCACTGACCGATCTCGGCTTCATCGTGGTCAAGATCGACGGCATGGGCACGGCCCACCGGTCCAAGGCCTTTCACGACGTCTGCTGGAGAAACCTCAAGGACGCGGGGTTCGAAGACCGCATCCTATGGATGAAAGCAGCCGCGGCAAAATACCCTTACATGGACCTCGACCGCGTCGGAGTGTACGGTACGTCCGCCGGAGGCCAGAATGCCGCAGGCGCCGTGCTCTTTCACCCGAAGTTCTACAAGGTCGCCGTCGCCTCCTGCGGCTGCCACGACAACCGCATGGACAAGGCGTCCTGGAACGAGCAGTGGATGGGTCACCCGGTGGGCCCGCAATATGCGGAATGCTCCAACATCGACAATGCATGGCGTTTGCAGGGCCGGCTCATGCTCATCGTCGGCGAGTTGGACACGAACGTTCCGCCGGAGTCGACGATGCGATTCGTCGACTCCCTGATTAAAGCCGAAAAGGACTTCGAACTGGTCGTCGTTCCCGGCGCCGGCCACGGCGGCGGCGACGCTTACGGCGAACGACGCCGCCTCGAATTTCTGGCCCTTCACCTGATTGGTCCTAATGATCCGGTCCAAATCGCCCTGCTGAGAAACGCATCGAATTCCGAGTGAGGATATAAGTATGATTATAACGCATAAGACCCGTGGGCTTGGCATGCTCCCTCTGCTACTGGGCGTCATCTTCTGCTTTGCCACAGCATGCGTTGCTCGCAATGTCACATTTATCGTAACCTCGGACTCTCACTACGATGCATTCGAGAACGAAGATCGTAATGAGCGCAATCGCGACACGATACGGCAGATGAACGCCATCGCCGATATGTCCTGGCCTGCCGAGCTGGGCGGCAATCCGATCGCCTCCCCGCGCGGCGTGCTGCTTCTGGGGGACGTGATTGACGACGGGGACCGCATCTGGCAGGACAAACACCAGACACCCAGACAGTGGCTCCTTTTCGAGGCAGACTTCGGACTCGACGGCACAAATGGCCTGTTGAACTATCCCGTGTATGAAACCTGGGGTAATCACGACGGCCCGCCGGAAGGCAAGCAAAAGCACGGGTTCAGCTTTCAGACACAGCTCAAAAGACGCAATCAGATTCGTCTCAAGGCGGGCCGATTGACAGGTCTTTCCGTCGACGGGCTGCACTACTCCTGGGACTGGGACGACGTGCATTTCGTGTTGCTGGGAATCTATCCGGCCGATCGCCAGCACCCTGCTGTTCGGTACAATGCCGAATGGCATGACCCGCAGAACGCTCTTGCTTTCCTGAAGAGAGATCTTGCTGAGCATGTCGGCGACAGCCGCAGACCCGTTGTCCTGGGGGCCCATTGCGGCTTCGACACCGACTGGTGGCACGGGGATGATTGGAAAGCGTTCTACGACGCGGTCACGCCATATCGCGTGGTCCTTTATCTGTACGGCCACTCCGGTACCGGACTGCGGCATTGGAGACCGCCCGACCGGGACCGGCCCTTGCGGTGCGTGAACACCGGCCAGACCGAAAACGGATTCTTCATCGTGCAGATCACCGATGATCACGTGCGATTGGCTTACCGACTGAAGTCGTGGCGGATCGAAAAAACGCCTGAAGACAAGGACAAGCGGACATGGGACGGAACATGGCTATGGAAGTGGCAGTTGCACGAATCGCTGGACACGCGTGACCTCTCACACTAGTACTTTATAACATTTGAATTTGCGGGTACAATCTTTTCAGTTTAATCCGTGCATCTTCCGTCTTGAACTGCCAGTCTACTGTTTTCTGATTGGCATTTCGTTTTCGATACCAGGCCCGTGCCTCGTGCTGTAGCGTAACCCTGTCTGGGATTCGTCGATCCAAACATTGTTTCGTAAACATTTCCGCCACGTTGAGCCAACTGCCATGTTTGGGCGTATGATGTATCTCAAGACGCTGAACCAATCGTAATGCCTCGTGCGGCTCAAACGCCTCATAAAATGACCCGATCGGGTAACTGCGACTCTCGAGCCCTTCCTGCAAACATCCCGTGAGCACGCTGTGAGAAGGATCTGGGCGAAAGCGTGCTTGGGAAAGGCTCTGGCCTTGGATAATCTTGGCGACTGTGAATCTGCAGCGAGGAACCGTGAACAAGCTTTTCAGTTATTGAGGTCTCTGGTTGAGATCAAGGGATTGCATGAATTGCGCGATGAGCTAGCCAGGGCCTATTTGCACAAGGTCGATGCGGCCTTTAGGTCAGGTGAGACCATTTTAGCGCAAACTTATTTGGAACCAGCTTTGCAGATTCTGGAGGATCTTGTAGACAAGAGAGGCCGAACGGAACTTGCAGACGAACTAGCTGGTGCGTACTATTCCGAAGCAGCCATTTCGATGCGGCTTGGGTTATTGACTGCCACTGAGAGATTTGTGAATCGTGCAATTCAATTATATGACACTTTGATAACGGGTGAAGACAGCAGTGTTCTGCAGGGACCGCTCGCCCTCGCGAAAGGACTTCGATCAATTCTATTTACAAGACTTGAAAAGACAGAGGAGGCAAGATGTGAAGCCCGTGCAGCGGTGAATGATCTGCGGGCAGTGATCTCCCGAACAAGTCATCCTGAACTGAAGCGACATCTTGATTCACTCCTAGCTATGGTGGCGGACATTCTGTAGAGGCGATGGACACACGGATGAGAAGTCCGTTGAGTATGACTGGGGTGTTTTTGCTCTACCCGCTTTGGAGATTGCGCGATGAACCGTTGTTCGAGCACGAGAATCGGTAACGGAATTCTCAAAAGAGCAGGGATAGAGGGTGCATCAGGACGTAGCGCATTTACACTTATCGAGTTGCTGGTAGTAATCGCGATAATTGGCATGCTTCTGGCAATCATTACCCCTGCCCTCAAAGTTGCGAAGGACAAAGCTCGAGAACTCATCTGCAAGTCGAATCTTCATCAATGGGGTGTCGTGTTTTTGACGTACACACAGGAGAATGAAGACAAGTTCTGGATCGAAAATAATGTCTGGTTGACAGGTGAGAAACAAGGGGGATGGATGCCCTACTTGTCATCTATATATGGAGACACAGATAAGTTGAGACTTTGTCCGGCTGCGACAAAAGCCAACGGTCCTACGGGAGGGATCGGTACGACAACCGCTCGATGGGGTGGAGAGATCATGGTAATGCACCAGTTTGGTGATGATCCTGAAAAGAACTACGGCAGTTATGGAACAAATCTGTGGATCAATAGAGTGACCGCGGCACAGCCGGGGTGGCGGGGGCGCCCGGACCGACAATGGCAGACCACCCTGGTCAAGGAGAGTACTTCGAGTATTCCCATGGTTTTCGACTGCGTATGGTTCGGTTCCAATCCGATTTCGATTTATGAAGGAAATGGGGGGATGTATGCTCCCGCAATTGATTTTTGGGAGGGACTCGATCCTCTCGTACCTGGTAACTGGGACAGGGACATGGGCAGACTGACCCTAGATAGACACGGTAAGGCAATTAATATGACATTGATGGACGGTTCGACTGAGAAAGTCAAATTGAATGATCTGTGGAGTTTCAACTGGCACAGGGATTATGAAAGGCAGCATGATGTGGAGATTCCCTGGTTGCCAAAATAATTCGCATTTGGATATACTGTACGGTAGAGTTTTAACTCGATGATGGTCTTTGTGGAGGTGATGCGATGAAGAGAGCATTTGGGCGGTTGTCAATTCTCTTTGGGGATTCTTACGGTTATGGGTAGATGGAGAGAATGTGCGCGCAGTTTTTGAAAAGAGCGACAGTTTATTACAAGGAGAAAGCGATGCGTAACAGAAGCAAAATTATGGTGATGTTTGTATTGCTTGTCACAGGCGCCTTTGTCTGTGGTACTAAAGCAGCGGTTTTCGTGAGCCCGGTAGATGTCCAGACCCAGTCCAACTGGCGGACAGGCGCTGTACTTGAAGCGGACAGGGAATACGGTACGGACGGATACGTAGTCTACGGACTCAACGCAGCAGATGGAGTATATGCCGGGGCATACGATACAACTCTCACCAACCCGAACACGGCAGTTTCTTTGCCAAGTTATATCGGGGACATTTCAATTGCCGGGAGCACTGGTATGTGGTCGGGTAATGGGAACTTTGGTGAGATACAGGATCCCGGGGCAGGTAATGCCCTGACAAACTGTCCAATTCTCGCTAACGGGGCTGTTCCTTACGTTGCCACTATCACTCGTGCGTCATCCGAGCCATTTCGACTGACGGTCTTTCATGCCACAGGTGACGGTAACATAGTTGTGCAGAGCGTCACCGTCGATGCCGGTTCTGCGGGTAGTGCTGTAGGCAGCGACCCCGGCGGACCACCAGCCCCGACGATCAACTATCTTGTTTATGACATCGGTGCCGGCAGCGACCCAATTATCGTAACGATGAACTCGGACATCCCTCATGTGTTGACTGGCTTTGCATTCGACGCATTTACGGCGCCACCGGCCTCTGATCCTCTGCCGGCGAACGACCCCGACGGGACAGGACAAAAGGTGGCAGTCGACGATGTCTTCTTATCTTGGGCTACTGGTGTTGACCCCGACAACCCGGAACAACCGAATCCGGCAATCCGAGAACACTATCTTTACGGGAATTTTGGCAATCCGAACGATCAGTCAGAGCCCAATATGGTCCTCGTTGCTGAGATTGACGCGGGAACACCGGTCGAGGCAATTGCCTCCTATGGACCGCTGACCCTGCAACGCGACAAGACATATATATGGCGGATTGTGGAAGTTGTCGATGATGGCAAGGGAGGCGTGTATCCCCCGGGTGATCCCAACAACATAACAGGGCCGGTCTGGAAGTTCTATACCGTTCTTTCCATTCCTGAGATCACCTCCGGATTCCCGGCCGATCAGATGGTTCACCAAGGCGAAGATGCCGTGTTTACTGTTGACGCGATCAATCCCTTTAATGGTGGCAAGGTCGGACTGGGCTATCAGTGGTACAAGAACGGCGAGGTTCTTGGCGGAGAGACGGCGGAAATGCTGGTTATCTCTGGTGCGATGGAGAGCGATGAAGCCGAGTACTTCTGTCGAGTCACGATTACAGACACCGGGGCCTTCGCTGACTCGCGTGCGGCGGTACTCGTGCTCAAGAGGCTAATAGGCCACTGGCCGCTCGACGGTGATCCTAACGACATTTCAGGCAACGGTTACAACGGCACGGAGTTCGGAACCGGCGGAGCGCCTATCGGTTACGCCGAAGGTGTTATCGGAGAAGCATTGGATTGTGATGGTACCGGTGACTATATCAACTGCGGCAACGTACCGGTCAT
>JAWLHD010000102.1:0-10384 GCA_041690555.1 Anaerohalosphaeraceae bacterium | reverse complement strand
TATTCCCACGAGTATCCGGTCTGGTCGAGTGTGTCTTTCCACATCTCGAGATTTTCGAGATAGACGCTTGTTCCCCTCGCGACGCAGGACAGCGGGTCTTCGACGTGGATGACCCGCAGGCCGGTGGCGTTGGAGAGGACGGTGTCCATGCCCCGCAGAAGCGAGCCGCCTCCACAGAGGTGCATGCCGTTTTCGATGAGGTCGGCGGCAAGTTCCGGTTCGGCGCGCTCCAGGGTGCGCATGACGGTCTCGATAATGCCGGCGATAGGCTCCTTTAGCGCCTCGCGTATTTCTTCGCTGGTAATGACGATCTTGCGGGGCAGTCCGCTGATGGTGTCGCGACCGGCAATCTCCATCGTCAGTTCCTGCTCCAGCGCCGCGGCGGAGCCGATTTGTATCTTGACCTGCTCAGCTCGCGGCTCGCCGATGAGCAGGTTATAAGTACGCTTGAGGTGATTGATAAGCGCTTCGTCGAAGTCATCGCCGCCGATGCGTATTGACTCACAGGTGCTGATATCCGCCAGGCTCATGATGGCGACCTCCGTGGTCCCGCCGCCTATATCGACGATCATGGACGCAGTGGGCTCGGTGATGGGCAGGCCAGCGCCGATCCCGGCGGCCATGGGCTCGTCCACGAGGTACACCTTGCGTGCGCCGGCGCGTTCGGCACTGTCGATCACCGCCCGACGTTCAACGGCGGTAATGCCGCTGGGCACGGCGATGACGACACGAGGGCGCACCAGTCCGCCCCGGCCGTGCACCTTACGGATGAAATAACTGAGCATGGCTTCGGTGATTTCGAAATCGCTTATGACGCCGTCTTTGAGAGGTCGGATTGCGGTGATGGAGCCGGGGGTCTTTCCCAGCATCTCGCGCGCGACAAGACCAACCGCCTCGCCGTTGTTCAGAACAATGTTGGTTCCTTTTCTTACGGCGACCACGGAGGGTTCGTTAAGGACGATGCCCTCATTTCGAACACAGACAAGGGTATTGCACGTGCCCAGGTCGATACCCATATCGACACTGAACCATCCCAGGATCGTGTCCAGAATCACATTTGACTCCCTTCAAATTTTGGGGGCAATATTAAGATGTCAACCAGCCGGACTTCCCGGTCCGACCGGAGCAACAGAACTAACGCGTCGACCGGAAGATCGTGAAGATCGCTCCATAGTCGATGTGGCATTTGACCGCGACAAACACCGCAGTCGCTAACACCACCCCCGTCGCCAGAGCCAATATGGCTGTGTACAGATCGCTGATTGAGACTGATTTTCTTGCCGGACCCATGCTATAGCCTTTATAGCCTTGTGCTTGCCGTATCGCCTATTCTGGGCTGCTGCATCTTGAGCTCCAGCACGCCCGCCGCTTTGTTGGTATCCACGTCGGTAATCACAACGTCGCAGACGAATTCGTCGCCCCGTGTAACGTGGAAGACCATGCCTTTGGTGACGCCGTCCGCACTGCCGATTGAAACGGACACGAGCGACTCACGCACCTCGGTAATCAGGCCTTTGAGGTCCGTCGCCGCCGGCATTGTTACCACGGGCACTGCCGCCGCCGGCTTCTGCGTCACCACATTGCTCCTGGCGGACGTCACTGCCTGTCCCCCCGAGGCGATGCGTATCTGATCCTCCAGTGCCGCCTTCTCCTCCAGCAGACGCCGCTTGTCGGCACGCAGCGCTTCAACCTGGACAATGGTCTCATACAGGCGGGCGGTCAGTTCGTTGAATTCCTTCTGTTCCTGGATGTCGGCGGCTCTGACCTTGTCAAGCTGATCCTGCGTGGTCTTCAGCGATTGCTCAAGGTTGGCGATAGTCTGCTCAAACCCGGTCAGGATTCCCTGATAACTATCGGCACGTGCCTGGAACTTCAGGCTGTCGCGTTCGGCGTTCCGGAAGTCGGCCAGCAGCTTGCCCTTCTCGTCTTCCAGCAACTGGATACGGCTGTTGAACTTCTCCTTTTCCGCCTTAATGGCCTCTGCCTGCTCGCTGTACTGCCTTAAGGCACTGACTTTTTCAGCCAGGGCAACATCCTTTGCGTCCTTCTCGGTCCCGTACAGTTTCTTGTAGCTTTGCGCGTTGCCAACGTATGTCACTACCGTCCCGCAAAGAAAAAACGAGAATAGCGACAGCAAAACAATCAAAACCTTGGTAAGGGTACTCAAAACAAAACTCCTTTCCTCGTGATTAAATTGCATGTCGGCGGCCGGCCGGCGCATATCAATACTGATAAGGGTCGCATGCCGCCTCCGCAGGCACGAATCTCAAGCGAAATTGTAGTCTACCGGGGCGATAAGGTCAAGCTATTTTTGATACGCCCTAATATATTATGCCGTATACAGTTAGGTTCTGCCGGCCGCCCGTCTGATAAAAAGGGCAAACCGCCTGCGTTCGGACGATAACGAACAAACTATTTTCTGTTAATCGACAAAAAACGACCCTCGCATTAGCCAAGTGCCCGGCGACTGCCGCGTTTACAACCCTGCTTGATCAAAAGTCTTACATTTTCACGACACCTGCCGTGGGTGATGGTCAGGTAGCGCGTTGAACACAAGCGTTATCGGCTCCCCGCCAGAAGCAGCACCGACTGGGCTGCGCCGAGCTGGACTACCCGCGAGCGGCTCTGCAATAGCCGCGGCAGATATTTTTTGAGTGGTTCGGTTCCGATGTGTCCTACGGCCATCGCCGCAAGCGTATTGGCTACCGAAGGCTCGTCCAGGTTGGGGTTGGCTCTTTCAAAGTAGGCTATGACCTCTGTCTGCCCGACCGGATCGTCGAGCCGACCCAATTCACCCGCGGCACACAGGCGAACCTCAACGACTTCATCGTCCAGCATGGTGATTATTGCGTCCTTGGCCTCAGTCGTCCCCAAGGCCGCCATGCCGCGGATACCCATCACGCGATCATCGGCAAACTTGCTGATAAGCAGAGCCCAGAGCCGATCCCTGTAAATCCTCTGGTCCTTCAGCATTGCAATGGACTCGACCGCCTGAAACCTGACCTGATCCGTGGATTCGCTGCTGTAGAGCATCTCGTATACCAGCGGCAGGTCGTTTCTGTCACCGAGTCTGCCCAACAGAAGCACTGCGTTTGCCCGGACCGTCTGATCGGTGCTCTTGGTTGCCTTACGAATATGATCGACGTTCTCAGGCTTGCCCAGCCGCGCCAGTGCATAGGCTGCGGCGATCTGGACATTCGCGTCGCGGTCATTGAGCATGTGCCTGACCGGGTATTCACCCGCCGCGTACTGCAAGTCGCCCACGGCGGTAGCCGCCGCGAACCGAACGGCTATGGACGAGTCGCTAAGCAGACTAAGCACCTTCGGCATAAGTTGGCGCCGCTGTGTCGAGGCGACAACCTCGATGGCATGATTGCGGACAAGGGCGTTTTCGTCGGCCAGGCCGTCTCTGACGATCCTGACAGCCCTGTCCTCAAGGGGAGACAGATCGATCTGGTGCTCCAAATCGCCTTTTTCGTGAACAATTAAGCCGGTGCACCCGGCCAAGAACACAACTGCCGACAAAGCTAAGGTGATCCATGTTCTCATGCAAACATCCTTCGGTAGTACTAAGGCGATGCTGCCTTATCAGGTTCTGTGAACGCTCTTTTCTCTTACGCCTCGCGAGTTACCTCGCCCCGCAACTGCGGCGCTGATTGCCCATATTGCCACAACCGCCACCGCCGATCCGCAAACAAAGTCGAGCCATCGGCCATGTCGGCTGAATAGCGTCGTGCGGTTGTCGATGTCGATGTAGTCGGCAAACCAGCCTTCTACGCCCTGACGGTCCATCGCCGCCTGTGGAAGCGTTCCATTTACATAACCATCGCGTATCCGGCCGGTTGAATCGATAACGCAACTAATGCCCGTATTTACGCTGCGTATAATACTGACGCGGTTCTCCACCGCCCGAAAGGCGGCGATCACCGTTCGCTGAGGCAATTCCACGCTCGGCAGGACCTTGCCATCCTTCCATCTGACATACCAGCCGTCATTACTGATATTGACAAGCCAGTCGGCTTTCTTGATCCCGTCCGATACAACCATCTTGCGGGTCACCGTCGGGTCGGTGTCCTCGTAGCAAATCAGTACGCCGAAACGGTACGTATGGGTCTGGTCAATCATTTCGAAGGTCGTATAATCCGTTCCCTTCGTAAGATTATAGTCGTAGTCATAAGGGCTCAACTTGAGAATTAAGTTGTACACAAAAGGCACAGTTTCCCGGAATGGAAGGTATTCACCAAAGGGAACAAGGTGGATTTTGTCGTACCTGCCGTTCTGAATACCGTCGGGAGTATACAGAAAAGCGGAATTATAGCGGTCTGTTATGGTTAGAGTCCGGCTGTCAACCGTTGCCGAATGGGCCCCGAGCAATATGTAGCCGCGGTCCCTTGCATGGTCGGCGAGCACCATGTCGTACACTTTGGGGCGGGTGTTTTCGCGGCATAGATCGACGTAGCCGCGATTAAGGCTGCTCAGCACGATCGTCTCCGGCCAGGCGACAAGCACTGCACCCGCGTCGAGTGCGCCATTGCTCATTGTCAACAGGTCGTCGAGTATCGCGTCGCCGGATTCCGACAACTCCTTGATATCGGATGGGATGTTAGGCTGAACCGAGCCAAGCAGCGGTCCCTTAGTCACATGCTCCCGCGTTTCGCCAAGCCGGTGGAATCCGTAGACAAGTGTCGCAGCCACAACCGCCGCAGCGAAAGCAGCCTTTACAAAGATCGCACGATTGCGAAGAAGACCATTGTAGATGGCAAGTATCAGCTCAGCGACAAAGCCGTTTACCAGTGCAATCACGACCGATATGCCCAGTTGACCGAACACGTCGGCGATCTGTATGAACGGCAGATTGGTCCATTGGCTGTGTGCCAGAAGCCGCCAGCCGAAACCGGTGTAGATTATGCCCTGCCACGCCTCCGCTCCGACAAAGAGAAGCGGCGCTGCATACATCAGCCCGCCGGGGTGCTTCTGGCGGACGAATCTCACCGAAACTGCCAGTATTGGCCAGTAGAGACCCTGCGCCATACTGAAAACGACGTATGCCGGTACAGTTACAAGCCCGATCCAGTACAGGTTGCCGAGCCAGTAAAGAGATGAAACGATATATGAGGTCCATAGAAGCCTCCACACGGAGGTCTCGGGCCGGCAAACCAGCATGAAAGGTACCAGGCATACCCACGCCAGAAATCCGCCCTCAAACGGCGCTTGAATTACCGTCAACATCAGCGCCGATGCCGAAAAACCCCCTGTGATCAGCAGGATGTCCTTAGATTTCGCATTACCCAAGTAGTAAGGTCCGTCAACGCGACAGCAATTGTTTCTTTCGGATAGCGTTTGTTATTATTCATGCGACGGGCAAGCTGTTCGGTGAAAATGCCCAGCAGCTTGCTGCTTTCAAGTATCTCTTTTGCCGGTATTCCCACGTCGACGAACAAACGCTTCAGCTCAAGCTGTTCTCGCGATGTCAATAGTCGCGAATCCTCATCCTGGCCATTCGCCGCCCGCTTAAAGCTGCGCAGCCGAATGCCCGTGTTGGCGACGTAACTTTCCGAAATGTCGATCCCCGTGTATCTCCGCTCCAACTGCAGCGCCACGGCCGCAGTCGTTCCGGAACCGCTGAACGGGTCCAGAACGAGGTCGTCGGGGTTACTGCTTACCGAGATGATACGGGCAAGCAGCAGTTCGGGCATCTGACATGGGTGCCAGCGCTGCCGCTCCTTGAATGTTCCGCAGACGCGTGAATACTCGTTCCAGACATCATCCGGCATTTTACCTCGGGGATCGGCGCGTTTGTCGTTGTAGATTAATTGCCGATCCGAAGGCACGCGCACCGCGTAATCATTGAACGTAAAGTCTTTCGGATGCGAGGCTTTTGTGAAATAGAACACATGCGTGTGGGCGCGGGCGAATTTGAATTTGGTTTGCTGACCGAATGTGTAATGCCAGATTATCCAGTTGCGCAGCGTCAGCCCTAACTTGTCGCCGATAATCCGGACGTGCGCGGCGAAGTCGTCGCCGATGGCGATATAGAACGAGCCCGTCGGCTTAAGGACCTTGCAGCAGGCCTCCATCCACCTGTCCGTCCATTCTACATATTCTTTGCTGTCAACCTTGTCTTCGTACGTGTCGTACTCATAGCCGATGTTGAAGGGGGGATCGGCAAAAACAAGGTCCGCGAAGGGCTCGTTCGTTTCGCTCAGTATTTCAATGCAGTCGCCGCGCAGAATCTTATTCTCGAAATCTATCATGTGCGGCATGATAGCGTGGGCGCCGCCATTTGCAACTTGTTTTTGAGGAAGGGGCGGCGGCGTTTAGGGCTTGAGCACAATCTGTTCGCGCAAAACCTTGCCGGTGAGATAGTCGGTAAAAGTCGCTCTGACCGTCAGTTCGTCGCGGTCTGAAAGGTCGATGTCGGCGGCATCGAATGTGAGTCGATAGTAGCTGGTCATGATAGTGGACGCCCAAAGCCGCGTGAGCTCGTCGGGCGGAACATTCCATTTTGCCAGCAGTGCCTGATCCTCGGGAGCATTGAGGTCCCAGAGCTGCACCTCCACAGCCCCTGTCAACTTGACGGCGTCGCCTGCCTCATCGATTACACGAAGATAAACCGCCAGCGTCTCTTTCGTTCCGTCACGGTCCTTGTCGAAGAAGCCGCTGCGCCGGGAGATTTCAATGCTGGCGATGGTATCCAGCGCGTCCAGCCGAACGTCGCGTTCCAGCGACGCCAAAGCCTCCACCTGCCGGGCAAGCTGTTCGTTCTCGGCCTGGAGTTGCTCAACCTTCAACTTAAGTTCGGTGCGTTCGGCCTGTAGCCGGCTGACCTGGTCCCATTGTGGCTGCCCGTTGCGGCAGCCCGCGCACGCCAGCGCCAACACAACAATCGCCCCCGCAAGACTTCTTCCAGCCGCCGCGCGTGTCGGCATGTTGCGCTCCTTATTGTTCTTTCGCCGCGATCTCGGGCGCCTTCTGCAGAATGCGGTCCGCCAAGCCATAATTCACTGCTTCGTCTGCCTCAAGCCACAAGTTGCGGTCGCAATCCAGTTCTACCTGCTGCGCATCCTTGCCGCTGTGTTCGCTAAGGATCTTGTACAGGCGCGCTCGCAGCCGAAGTATCTCTTTTGCCTCGATCTCCAGGTCTGTTGCCGGCCCAGTAAGAATGCCCGAGATCAGCGGTTGATGAAGCAGTATTCGACTGTTGGGCAGCATGAAGCGTTTTTCCGCCGTGCCGCCCGCAAAGAGAACTGCCCCCATGCTTGCAGCCTGTCCTACGCAGTACGTTGCCACGTTGCATCGCAGAAACCGCATTGTGTCGTAAATCGCCAGACCCGAAGTAATGACGCCGCCCGGTGAGTTGATGTAGAAATGAATGTCGGACTTGCTGTCCTCATTGCTCAGGAAGAGCATCTGGGCGATAATGAGATTCGCACTATCGTCGTCAACCATGCCGCCGAGGAAGATGACTCGATCCCTAAGGAGCCTCGAATAGATGTCGTAAGCGCGCTCGCCGCGACCTGACTTTTCAATGACGATCGGTACAAGGTGTTGATTGACTGCCATTACTTTTCCTCGAACTTTTCAATTCCGCGCCCCGGCTCGACCGCCGCGTCCGCGGTTATTTCTCTTTCTTCTTTTTTGATTCTTCGGTTTCGTGCAGCACCTCGTCGATGAGGCCGTACTTCAGCGCCTCCTCCGCGGTAAGGTACTTGTCTCGTTCCGTTTCCTTCTGCAGCTTATCGATATCGGCGCCGGTATGCTTGGAGAGGATCTCGTTGATCATCTTCTTGGCCTTGAGGATCTCCTCGGCCTGGATCTGGATGTCAGCCGCCTGACCCGTGACGCCGCCCCAAGGCTGGTGCAGCATTACTTTGGCGTGCGGCAGAGCGTGCCGCCGACCCTTGGTTCCCGCGGCGAGTATCACCGCCGCGCCGGACTGTGCCCGCCCGATACAATAAGTCGCCACCGGCGAACCGATAAACTGCGTGGTGTCGTAAATCGCCATCGTGTCGTCAACGCTGCCGCCCGGCGAGTTGATGTAGAGGCTTATTTCAACACCCCGCTTCAGGTTGTCCAGATAAAGAAGCTTCATGATGACTTCGGTAGCCATCCGGTACGATATCTCCCCGATCATGAAAACGATACGGTTTTCCAGCAGCATATCGTCCAGCGTCATCTCGCGCGTTCGCTGGTACGAGACGCCCTGCAGGTGCGGCTGTAAATCCTCGTTTCCCGCGTCAGGACGCTCATTCGGATGTCGATGCAACATCAATCTTTCCTTGAAACTATACTGGCAAATAACGTGTTATCGGCCAAGAGCCGCCTAACCGGCCGCCAAGGCCTTCGTTTTACCCTATATCGGGCATTTCAGTCCCTGCCTTCTGCCTTTCTCCCGTCTTGGCTGCCGCTACTCGGCATCCTTCTTCCTTGTCCGCTTTGCCGACGCGCTTTTGCGGGCCGCCTTGGTCTCCGATTCCTCGGTTGCGGATTCCTCTTCCGCAGGTTCTGCCGAATCCTCTGCCGCGTCCTTGGATTTGGACGCCTTTTTCGGCTTCTTCTTTTCCGTTTGGGCATCCTTAATATCGGCGCTTTCGAGAATCTTCTCGACGCACTTCTGCTCGCGGACCTGCAGTGCGAACTGTGCCAATGATCCGTCCCTTGCCAATTCCTCGCGGACCTTGTCGGGTCTGCGACCGCGCTGAGCGGCTATTTGGGCTATGTGGCCGTTGATTTCTTCCTCTGTGGCGCTTATTTCGAGCTTTTCGGCGACCTTGCTCATTATGAAGAACACCTTTAGCTGCTCTTTTGCCTGTTCGTCGCTGCTTGCTCGGAGCTGCTGCATCTGCTGTTCGATCTGCTCGCGTGGCAGGCCCCGCATCAGCATGTTGGTGTACTGGCGCTGGAGAATGCGTGTGGACTGGTCGGCAACTATGCTTTCCGGGAGGTCAAAATCCGTGTTTTTGAGCAGATATTGGTATACCTGGTCTGCCATTGAGGATCGGGCTTCTCTTTCGGCCCGTTCTCGGCGGACGTCCATCATGGTTTCGCGGAGGTCGTCTTCGGTTTCGAAGCCGTAACGCGAGAGGAATTCTTCGTTGATTTCGGCGGGCTCGAGCTGCTTGAGATCCTTGATTTCGATGGTGATATCGACCTTTTTGCCGCGATACTGCTCGTTGAAGTAGGTTTTTGGCACGTCTACGGAGGTTTGTTTGCGGTCGCCGGCTTTGGCGTCTTGCAGGAGTTCGGTGAGGTGTTCGACTGGCACGCCGCCTACAAAACCGCGTTTTTGAACGAAAACCTCAACGTTATCGATCTTTTCGTGTTCTTCGACGCCCTCGATTGCCATGACGAGATTGGCTATGATCTGGTCGCCTTCCTGTACGGTTCCTTCCTTTGGGGTCCAGACGCCGGCTCTTTTTCGCATTTCCATAAGTTCATTGTTTACAGTGTCTTCGGAGACGTCAATTGCGGGTTTTTCGATGGAAATGCCTTCGAGTGCGGGGAGGTTGAAGTCGGGTTGGACCTCGATTTGGAAGTCGAAGGTCAGCGAGCCGGATTCGGGGAGGTCGACTTTTTCGTGGTCAATGTCTGGGTCGCCGAGGACGTCTAAGTCGTTGTTTTTAATGGCGATATCGGCGGCGTCGGCCATTAGTCGGAGCTTTGTCTGGAGGCCGATTTCGGAGCTGAAGCGTTTTTCGACGAGTCTCAGGGGGGCTCGGCCTTTTCGGAAACCTGGGAGGACGGCATCCTTTCGGAGGTCGGTGAATTGCTCATTTAAGGCGGTTTTGATGGCTTCTTCGGGGATTTCTATGGTGATTTTCTTCTTGCAGGGGCCCGAATCTTCGACCTGGACCTTGTTTTTTTCGTGTAATTTCTGTTTTTTTTGCTCTTCGGAGTCAGTTTCGGGTGTGTTTTCTTCGTTTTGCGTTTGAGATGGTGCTGTTTTTTCATTTTCGGAGGGGTCTTTTTGCAATTTTTGCGTCTCCGTTGGGCTTTGGGGGGTTTTGGGGGCTTCGGATTCGGGGGTGTTTATGTCTTTTGGTTCTTCTTTAGTCATGATCATCAACTCCTTGTGTGGTAGTTACGGATTTGCCGGAGCGGCAATAAAAAAGGCCCGGGAAGCCGTTTTCCCGCAGCCGTAATGTTTACTTATTGGGCCCATTTTGGGCTCCCTGTCACCTGTGCGACCAGCGCCTGACTACTTCTTAGCCGGTACCTCGCAGGGGCTATATACGAGTGATAGGTCAGTTTCGGCCCTGTACAGGCCGTGGGGCCTGCACACCACGAATAAGCGGGCGATGATGTTCGGACTTGCGACTTCTGGTTCGTAGCTGGCTGCGCCCGCCAGTAAGCTGTAAGAGTATACGCGTGTTGTCGAACGTTG
>JAWLHD010000101.1:6889-10420 GCA_041690555.1 Anaerohalosphaeraceae bacterium | reverse complement strand
GGTGCGGGTAAGGGTTGGTCTCCTTGAGCAGGGTGAGTGTGGCGATTCCGGCGGCGACGCAGACGGGGTTGCCGGAGAGAGTTCCGGCCTGGTAGACGGTCCCTTCGGGGGACAGATGCCGCATAATGTCGTCTCGGCCGCCGACGGCTCCTATTGGGAAGCCGCCGCCGATGATCTTGCCGAGTGTTGTGAGGTCTGCGCGGATGCCGGTGAGCTTCTGCGCTCCGCGGTAGCCGAGGCGGAAGCCGGTGATGACTTCGTCGAATATCAGGAGGGAGGCGTGTTTGTCGCAGAGTGTTCGGAGGCGCTGCAGAAAGGGCCTTTCAGCACTGATAACGCCCATGTTGCCGGCGACGGGCTCGATGATCACGGCTGCGATCGTCGATGCGTGCTGGTTGAAGACGTCTTCGAGGGCGGGCAGGTCGTTGTATGGTGCAAGTATGGTGTGTTTGGCGAAGTCGGCGGGCACGCCGGGGCTGGAGGGGGATCCGAGCGTGGTGAGTCCTGATCCGGCCTGGACGAGCAGGTGGTCGACGTGGCCGTGGTAGCAGCCGGTGAACTTGACGATTTTGTCTCGGCCGGTGGCTCCTCGGGCGAGGCGGATTGCGGTCATAACGGCTTCGGTGCCGCTGGAGACGAGGCGGACCTTTTCGATGGAATCGACGGCTTCGACGATCATCTCGGCGAGGGTGGTCTCCAATGGGGTCGGTATGCCGTAGCTGGTGCCCTTTGTCATGGTCTTTCTGACTTGATCGAGGACTGCTTTGTGGGCGTGGCCGAGGATCATGGGGCCCCACGACAGGCAGTAATCGATGTATCGGTTGTCGTCGGCGTCGGTGAGGACGGCGCCCTTTGCTTTTTCGATGAAAATGGGGTCTGCGCCCACGGATTTGAATGCTCGGACGGGGCTGTTGACGCCGCCGGGTATGACCTTGAGTGCCTTTTTGTAGAGCCGGGCGTTGTTTTTGGTTTTCATGCGGCAATCCTCTAATAATGGATGGTTGCGCGGCGTTTATTGCGTCGCCTGCTGAGGCGTCGGATGAGGGATTATGCGGCGATGCGGCGCAGAAGTCAAGTCCTGGCAGGGTAAACGCAGGGTGAGTGCATTCTCCTGAAGCACTTGCGGCGGAGGCGGCGTTGGACGGCCGAGCAAAACCGTTCGGGGCCCCCAGAGGCCAAAATTTCCCCCCCCGGCGAACAAATGCTCCAAAATTCGGCCTCTGCCCAAACGGTTTCGCTTTCCAAGGTCACTGTGGGGTGGGTTAGGGATGTGGACCGCAGAGAATGCGCCAGCCCTGAGGGTAAACGCATTCTCTGGCCGCTTGCGGCGGAGGCGGTGTTGGACGGGCGTTCGGGGGATGCCCTCGCCACGTTACAAGGGCGGGATGGCTTTGACACGTTACAAGGGCAAGATGCCCTCGCTACTTACAAGGGCACGATGCGCTCGCTACTGCCCTCGCCACGGCGGTTAGGAGACCTGTTTGTGTTCGGTTATGAGTCCGAGTACGAGTCTTTCGACGGCGGCGGCGGTTTTTGGGGGCAGGCGGCGCTGTTTTTGGGCCTGGTTTTCATAGGTGTCCTTGAGGCGTTCGAGTACATCGGGGGTAGTTCGTGCGTGGATGCGTTCGATGCGGTCCATGATGGCGCAGAGGCTGTTCAGTACGAGATCGACGGTGTCATTGAAGTTGGGGTTGAACGGTATGCGTTCTGCGGAGTCTTCATTTGCGACGGCTGAGAATGCGAGTTCGCGTGCTATGGCGATGTACAAACCGCCGTTTTCAGTACTGACAGAGCTGAAATCCCATGAGAGTGCGGCGTGTCGGCCGTCGCTGAGCGTGATGAAGGATCGCAGGTCGGTGGCGGATTCTCCGGCGGTGAGAAGCTGCATCTCGCAGTTGATCCTGAAGCGTTCCTGCCGGGAGAAGCAGACGTCAAGGAAGTCTCGTCCGATGGCCTCGGGGCGTGACAAGCCCCACAAGGCTTCGGCGCGGGCGTTGAATTCGAGGATACGGCCGGCGGGTGAGACGCAGACGATGGCGTTGGGGGCGTTTCTGATGATTGCTTCGAAGGTCCTGCAGGCGCGGCGGAGGGCCTGTTCGGCTTTGTGGCGCATTATGGTCTGGCGTATTCTGCTTGCGAAATGGCGCCATGCGTCGGGCGTTCCGGTTCGGACGGCGTCATCGACCTGGGGCGGCTGGAGGCGTCGCTGTTCGGCGGCATCCTGGCGGAGGGCGATAACCGCCGATTCGGGGCTCAGGAGCCTGAGGGCATTGATCCAGTCGGGTTCGGCGGCGTTTTCCTGTGTGCAGTCGAAGCCGACGGCATCGAATCGCTCCTTTTGTATAAGATTGATAGCGCCGTCGGAGGACGGCAGGCACTTGACGTCGAATTTCATACCGTTCCTGTGGGATTTAAGCATCTGTGCCGCTCGGCGGCGGCGTTTATCGTCGTGATCGATGATGAGTACTCTTGCACATTGTGCGTCCATTGCGGTCTCCTTACATCCTGTGGGCACCCGGCGAGCCGGGGTCCTTGCCTGCGAATCTCCTCTCCGCGTAGTGGTTGCATTTCATTCCATTTATAAGAGCGATTACGACTGGCGTGTTATTCAAGGCGTGCGACCCTCTTTGCGGTTTATTCAAGCCGGGCCTTTTATCGGTACACAGTGGCGCAAATTTTTAGAAAAAATTCGGGCTTGAGCAGGAATGGGCGGATTTTTGGCTTGGCTTAGTGCTATTTTAGTTAGTTTTGGGGGTATTGTGGTTGTGGGGAAACTTGTTTTTGGGGCGGCTAAAAAACTTGCTTCCAGCACTGAAAAACCGCTTTTTCGGGGGTTCCAGCGGGTTTTTGGGCGGGTCGGCGCGGCGAAAAAGCGGCGATTAGGAGTATTTGAGGGGCGGCAAGGTTGGGAGTTGGCGAAATAAATTTTGGGGTACATTCGGTCCTTGCAAAGCGGCGATATCAATACTGAAAGAGGTGTTTTGGGGGCTGGTTGCGGTGTGGGCGAGTCGCGAATGGCCCAAAAAGACAGGTTCAGGCGGAGAGGGAGGGCGGTATGCGGTGGAGATTTTCGAGTCCTCGGCCGGCGACGGTGAAGGGTCGGCCTCTTCCGATGTTGTTGAGCAGTCCAATCGCCATCATATTTACGACGAGCGAGGAGCCACCGTAGCTTAGAAACGGCAGTGTCAGTCCTGTTATGGGCATGAGTCCGATTGTCATGGCGATGTTGACGACGACTGCGACGATAAACATTGCGATAATTCCTATCGTGATAAGTCGTGCGAAGGGGTCGGTGTTAAGCCAGGCAATTTCGAGGGCGCACATGACAATGACAGTGTAGAGGGCGAGGACTGCGAGGCAGCCAATGAAGCCCCACTGGTGGGCAATGATAGCGAAGATGAAGTCGTTGTGCTTCTCGGGGAGGGACCATGATGTGTTTTTGGCGTTTTGAGTGATGTAGGGGCCTTTTCTGAAGCCGTAGCCGCGGAGGCCTCCGCTGGCAATGGCGTACTTGGAGTGGCGGAGGTGATA
>JAWLHD010000101.1:0-6879 GCA_041690555.1 Anaerohalosphaeraceae bacterium | reverse complement strand
GCTCGAGGAGCGGACCGTCGCCGAGGCGCGCGCCCTGGCGCGGTCGTTCAAGGCGATGCTGCGGGGCGAGGAGGGGGCCGGCGAGGATCTCGGCGAGCCTGGGGTATTCGTGTGCTTTTTGGAAGACCCATTCGTTTTGGAGGAGCAGAGCGGAGATGCGCATTCGCTGGTATGGGCGCATGTTTGCCCAGAGGATGGGGCTGACGAGGACTCCTAACAGTACTATAATTGCCAGGTGTTTGACTTTTGCTCCGGCGATGAAGAGCATTGCGAAGAGTATGGGCATGAAGAGCAGTACGGTTCCGAGGTCGGGCTGGAGGAGGATGAGTGCCATTGCGAGCAGGGTGAGGGCGAATGGTCCTACGAGGCCTTTGAAGTGTCTGTAATTGCTTCGGAATCGGAGATACCAGGCTAATGCGAGGATGTATGCGAGTTTGCAGAATTCGGAGGGCTGGATCTTGAGATCGATGTTTGGTATTGGCTGGAGCCATCTGCAGGCGCCGTTAATTTGGGGCACGAATGGGATTTCCAAGAATTTACCGAGCAGCAGGAATGCGAGGATGAGGAGTATGGCGGGGTAGAGCCAGTAGCTTGCGGGACCAAGGAGTCGGTATGGGAGTATGTTTACTGCGCAGAGAGCGGCGAGTCCGGCGGCGGCGAAAATGAGCTGTTTCTGCCATGCTCTTGGTGAGACGGAGGGTTCTCCGGCGGCTTCAGTTGGGTCGGGGTTTCCGGCGGCGTAGATTGCGGCGATTCCGATGGCGATGAGGGCGAGCATGGCCGCCAGCATTATCAGCCTTACAATGACGATCCGTCCTGTCAAGAGATTTGTCATAGGCGAATGTAATGATATATGGAAAGCGTCGGTGGTGGAACAGAAATCTTGAGTTGGGAGCATTGGTGGTATTGCCGGGGCGTATGATGGCGGAGGTTAAGGGGTCATTTTTTTATGATTGACTGTTTTTGGGGGGGTTGTATAATGTGCGGCGGCTTACGAGGGTGCGGGTAGCGGCGAGGCTGCGAGAATGGGGCCTTCGGTTGAGACTTCGGCAAGTCAGCGTTTGTGCGTGAGGTTTTTGCGTCTGCGGGACAGATTTGCCGGGGCGAACATGCGGTCCATTAAAAAGAATGGAGGGACAATCATGGGGTTGTGTTTGCGAATCAGCGTTGTTTTGGTGATTGGTCTGTCTTGTGGTGCTTTTGGGGGTTCGCCTCAGTGGCTGGGATATCGTCATTCGCGGAGTGCGAGGGATATACTTGGTACGGGCGGCAGTTCGTACCGTAATGTTTCTCATGAGCGGCCTGAGGGATTGGAGCTGCCGGAGTTCAAGAGCGAGTCGCCTGCTTTCGTTCGGTGGGAGAGTCCGATGGCGTCAGGCGGCGGTTTGTGGATTGCGCTTGATCGGCAGGGGGAGGGACGTGGTCGGCAGTATGACTGTGTTTGGGTAGACTCGGACGGCGACGGGAGCCTTAGAGATGAGAAGCCTGTTGCGGGTTGGAATACGGCTGACAATGATGTTTACATTGGGCCGGTGCGGGTGTTGTTCGCGGGTGAGGACGGTCCGGTTACATATCATTTGAATTTCCAGATCTATGAGTCGGGCGAGCGGGCGTGGCTGAGCATATCGTCGGGGTGCTGGTATGAGGGCACGATTGAGGTTGACGGTCAGCGGAAGCATTGTGTTCTGATCGACCAGAACTGCAACGGGCGTTTTAACGACGTGGGTCCGGAGGCGCATAATTGCGATCGCATTCGGATCGGCAGCGAGGTTGTTCAGGACACGAAGTACATCGGCCGGTTTATCGAGATCGACGAGAAGCTTTACTATCAGGAGGCGGCGGCGGACGGGGCTTACATCAAGCTGAGGCGTGCAGACGACGTTAAGTACGGCACGGCACGGCTGCCGGCGGCGATCAGCGGGCTGCGTGTTGGGGGCGAGAACGGGCTGTTTACGCCGAAGCCCGAGGAGGGGGTTGTGAGGCTTCCGGTTGGGGAGTACGTTGTGCAGGAGTGGGTTGCGGAGCGGAAGGACCAGTCGGGTGCTACGTGGAAGCTGATCGGGTCGGGGAGGGTGAAGCTACAGATTAATGAGGATTCGGCGGCTTCGCTTGACGTCGGCGAGCCGATTATTGCGGACTTGACGGCGGCGCCGCGGGGGTCGGACTGGATGTTCAACCATGAGATGAAGGGGAGGTCGGGTGAGCGGATACAGATATTGCGGAACGGGTCGAGGGCGGAGGCTCCGCGGATACAAGTTCGGAGCAGGTCGGGGAAGTATGAGCAGACGTATTCGCTGGAGTATGGGTGAGGCGGAACATGTTCGCTCTCGTGGCGAGAGCCCAGCGATGTTGAACGTCCTTTTGTTGTGGGTCTGAAGGTTGGCGGTCCGTTCCGTGTGCATACGGCAGCGTACCATATCAAGGCGGCTGATCGGCGGCGTCCGGCGGTCGGGGAGGAGCTGAGAATTGTTTCGGCGGAGGCCGAGACGTGGAGCGGGGAATCGGCTGCGGCTCGGATGATCGATTCGAGCGGTTTTGGGGATTCGAACGGGGACGGTCTGGAGGAGCACAGCACATCGGCGAAGGACATGTGGCTTTCGGAGAAGGGACAGACGGGCGGGTCGATTGTTCTGGATCTTGGCGGTGAGCGACATGTCGGTCAGGTTCTGGTGTGGAACTATAACGAGCGGTATTTTACGGATCGGGGGATCGGACGGGCGGATGTTTCGGTATGGACGGAGTCCGACGGGTGGAAGAAGGTAGTTGAAGGGTATGTTTTCGAGTCCGCGGAGGGCAGCGGGTCTTATGATGAGCCGACGGTGATTGAGATGGGCGGCGTTCGCGGGGCGAAGATTCGTCTTGAGAAGATTGAGAATCTTGGCGACGCCGATTACGTTGGCTTGAGCGAGGTTCGCGTTTACGAGAGGCGCGGCGCGAAGGCGGCTCTGATCGGGCCGGCGGACGGGGCTGAGCACTGTTCGACGGACGGTATGCGGGTTGTGTGGTCGGCGGGCGAGGGTGCGGCGGGGCATCGGGTTTACGCGGGGACCAGCGATGGGGAACTGGGGATGGTGTGCGCGATTGATGAAGACGCGTCGGTGAATATGGCGGATCTTTACGGGCTTGTGCCGGGGAGGAAGTATTACTGGCGGGTGGATTCGGTTCTCGGCGACGGTACGACGGTCAAGGGGAACGTGCGGAGTTTCACTACGGGCAAGCTTGTGGGGTGGTGGAAATTCGACGAGTCGGAAGGCCAGTCGGCGAGCGACAGCAGCGGCAATGGTAAGCACGGCAAGCTGGTTGGGGACTGCAGGTGGGCGCCCGGCGGGGGGCGGTTCGGCGGGGCTATTGCCTTTGACGGTGACGGCGACTACGTGGATATGGGCAGGGACAAGGATTTTGATCTGACGAGGGCTGTTACCATTTCGTGCTGGGTGAAGGTTGAGAAGTTCGACAAGGACTGGCAGGCTGTGGTGACCAAGGGGGATACGGCGTGGCGCGTGCAGAGGCTGCAGGGTACGGACAGTATGGCGTTTCGGTGCAATTCGTCATGGGGTCCCAAGGGCAAGATCAATGTGAACGACGGCGCGTGGCATCATGTCGTGGGGTCCTATGACGGTGCTCGCGCGTGTCTGTATGTGGACGGGCGGCTCGACAGCGTGGAGGCAGTTTCTGGATTGATATGGACGAACGAGCATCCGGTGCTTGTGGGTTTGAACGCTGAGCATCGCGGGCGTGGGTGGAGCGGGATGATCGACGACGTTCGGATTTACAGTTACGGGCTTTCGGCTGGGGAGGTGAACATGCTCTTCGAGGGCGGTTCGGGCGGCGGCACGTCTGGGGGAATTGTGGCGAAGGCGGTACGGTCAGGGGCGGATGTCAATTAGCGACCGGTTGCCTGGGCGGCGGTTATTCCGGCGGCGGTCTTTTAGGGAGCAGATGATGGACAAGGCATGGGGCAATTATCGTTGGCGGGCTGTTGTGCTGGGTGTTCTGGCGTTTGCGGCTGTTTGCGGGGCTGAGGAGAGGTTCACTGGCAAGGTGGTGGACGCGGAGGGGCATGCCGTGGCTGGGGCGGAGGTCAGGTTGTGCGGTCTGAAATATGAGTCATCGGGTTACGAGATGGCGGCGGAGCATTTGGTCAAGTCGGGCGATGATGGGGGGTTTGTGTTCAAGCTCGAAGAATCTTTGCCGCAGGAGGTGTTTTGGGTCATAACCGCGGAGAAGGAGGGGCTTGCTGTCGGGTGGTCGAACCGGTATCCGCAGGCGGCGAGCGAGCCGTTGGAGATTACGCTTAGGCCGGCGGGGCGGCTGGATGGTGTTGTGGTCGATGGAGCGGGTGAGCCGATCGCGGGTGCTGAGGTTCGAGTGCTTTTGGCGGCGGATAAGTCGAGCAGGCCCCGGTACTTGTTCAATGCCAGGGCGGGGTACTTGAGCGTCAGTACGGATGCGGAGGGGCGATTTGCATTTGGCGAACTGCCGGACGACACCGGGGTGGTATTGCAGGTGAGCAAGGCGGGCAAGGGGACGGTGGTGACTTACAACCCGGAGGCGGGCGGGTCGAACATGTTTTTGTACAGCGTGGGTCAGGCGGGGATCAAGATCGAGCTTGGCGACGAGTGCGTTATCGAGGGGAAGGTCGTGGACGCTTCGGGCGAGCCTGTGGGCGGTATCGAGGTGGGAGTCGGGGGGCGGCGCGTGCCGTTTACGGGGAGGGAACGGGTTGTTGCGGCGGCGGACGGGTCTTTTCGGATTGAGGGGCTTAGCGCGGGGTCGTACAAGCTGACTGCTGTATTTGAGCAGGGTAAGGGGGCGGCACCGTGGATTACCAAGGGTGCGGACGTCGAGGTGAGTTCGGGTGAGCACAAGAAGGACGTGCAGATTGTGCTGGAAGAAGGCGGTCTGCTGGAGATAACGGTGACGGAGTCGGGCAGCGGTGCGGTTGTCGAGAATGCTCATGTGAGCATCGAACGCAAGGAGCCGCGGGAATACATGGGTTTGCCTTCGGACAAGGAGGGCAAGGCGCGTGCGCGACTGCTGCCCGGTGCGTATCAGGTTCGGGGTGTTTCGAAGCCGGGGATGACGGGTCGGGATGAACAGGAGTTTGTGATCGAGAGCGGCAAGACGGTGCGATTGTCGATTTCGATTGAGGGTCTGCCGAAGGTGAGGGGTCAGGTGCTCGATTTGGAGGGGAACGCTCTTGCGGGAGCGGAGGTTGTGGTCAAGCCTGCGGGGCACCGGGGGGTCAAGACGGAGGCAGACGGGCGGTATGAGGCAATATGGGATTCGACGCATTGGAGCGGGGACACGACGTATTGTCTTGTGGCGAGGCACGAGGAGAAGGATCTTGCGTTTTCTCAAGTGTTGGAGACGGGGACGGAGTCAGTTACGGTGAAGATGGAGAAGGGTTGGGTGAGTTCGGGGACGGCGTCGGACGGGGAGGGCAATCCGATCAATGGTGCGGGCATAACTTTGATGCTTCGCGTTGGGAACTGGGGTTCTTCGTTAGGGGACGGGGAGAGACCTCAGACGGAAGGCGAAGGGAGGTTCAGGATTGGGGCTCTGCCGCCGGAGAGGGATTACAACGTGTATGTGAGCGCGGACGGCTATGGCAAGAGACAAATAAGCGTCAAGGCGGACCAATTTGAGGAGGGTCGGCATGATATGGGCGTGATTGCGCTTCCGACGGCGAATCTGTCGATCAGCGGGATGGTTGTGGACCTGGAGGGCAATCCCGTGAAAGGGGCGACAATATACGGCTATGGCGGGGACGGGCAGCCGGATGTTCGCGATATTACGACGGACGCAGAGGGGAAGTTTGTGATCAAGGGTGTGTGCGAGGGTCGGCTTCGTCTGAGTGCGCAGCATCGTGGCGATACTAACATGTACGGGTCGGTGCAGACGGAAGGCGGCGCCGAGGACGTTACGATCGTGATCGGGGAGCGGAGCAGTTCGGGCGGTTTTGTGCCTCGGCAGCCGGCTTCGCTGAAGGGCAAGGCGCTTCCGTCGGTCGGGGATTTAGGGCCTGTGGACGCGGAGATTGAAGGCAAGAGAATTGCGATTTGTTTCTGGGATGTGCATCAGCGGCCTTCGCGTTATTTTGTGAAGGAGTTGGCGGGGCGGTCGGAGGCGCTGAAGGGGCGTTTGGCGGTGGTTCTGGTCGACAGCAGCGGGTCGAAGGATGCGGTTGGCGCGTGGATGAAGGAGAATGGGGTTTCTTACGCGCACCTGGTGTTAGGTGAGGAGGCGGGTGACGTGCACTTCAAGTGGGGGGTGAAGGGTCTTCCGTGGCTGATTGTTGCGGACGATGGGCACGTGGTGCGTTGGGAAGGTGTTTCGGCGGGGCAAATAGATGAGGCATTGGGTATCGAATGATGGCAGATAAGGGACATGACAGCGGGATAAGTCAGGAGGTGCTTGCTCGGGCGATGAAGGCATTCAAGAAGCGGCTGAAGCTGACTGCGCTTGATGATGATTCGCGGCTTGGGCGGGGTCCGTTTTCGGGGGGTTCGACGGGTGTTTATGCGATTCATCCTCCGGATCAGTTTGGTGTGGAGGTTTGGGAGGAGTTGTGCCGGCAGGGGAGGCTTCGCAACAGCGGGCATGGTATGTATTCGCTGCCTCAGGTGGAGCGGGACAGGCGTGGGTAGCGGACAGGGTCCTGCCGGGGATAATCGGTTGCGGGAAGGATATGGCGAAGCTTGTGCGGTGTTGGCGGGGTGTTGGAGCCTGATTGTGAGAAATTTATCAACTGTTGGGGTGAGTTTGTTTGGTTTGGTAGTGGGGGCGTGGGGGGACATGATGGAGGATTCTCCGGTTGTGTTTCCTTCGGCGGGTGCGCTGCCGGCGAAGTGGGCGCCGGATTTGTCGGGTGGGAAG
>JAWLHD010000100.1:0-10422 GCA_041690555.1 Anaerohalosphaeraceae bacterium | reverse complement strand
GTTTGACATAAAGGACAAGTCCATCGTCATTACCGGCGGCGCCGGCATCCTCTGCGGAACGCTGGCGAAAGCGCTGGCCAAACGCGGCGCCCGTCTATGCGTTGTCGATTACGACGTTTTTCGCGCCAACGAACTCTGTAAAGAGATCGAGACCGACGGCGGCTTTGCGATTCCCGTGCAGGCTAATGTCCTCGAAAAGAAGGACCTCCAGGAAGCTTTCGTCTGCGCCGTAGATAGTCTCGGGCGCATCGACGCTCTCATTAACGGCGCCGGCGGCAATAAGAAGGAAGCCACCACCTCGGACGAAATCTCGTTTTTTGATATGCCCGCTGACGCAATCCGTGCAGTTTTCGATCTGAACTGCCTGGGCACCATTCTGCCCAGCCAGATATTCGGCAGGCAGATGGCCAAGCAACGCCACGGCGTTATCCTTAACGTTTCCAGCATGAACGCTTTCCGGCCGCTGACCAAGATCGCAGCCTATTCGGCGGCCAAGTCCGCGGTCAGCAACTTCACCCAGTGGCTCGCCGTGCACATGTGCCAGAACTACTCAAGGGACATCCGCGTCAATGCGATCGCCCCGGGCTTTTTTCTTACCCAGCAGAACCAGTTCCTGCTCATGGATGAGAAGACGGGCAACCCGACTCCTCGCGGAAAGACCATTATCGATCATACGCCGATGGGCCGTTACGGCGACGCCGACGAACTTGTCGGGACAACCATCTGGCTTCTGAGTGATGCCGCCAAGTTTGTTACGGGAGTCGTGGTGCCGGTCGACGGCGGTTTCAGCGCCTTCAGCGGCGTCTGACGACGACATGTGAAATGCGAACTAATATTTGTGCAATGGGATGGAATGATGACAGCAACTGATCCGGCAAGAGAGTTGAAGGAACTCCAACCAACTAGAGATTTTTTTGTGGGCATTGATTCGGACGGCTGTGCGTTTGACTCGATGGGCATCAAGCAGCGTGAGTGCTTCTGCCCTATGCTGATCGGCTATTTCGGCTTGCAGCCTGTCGCCCAGGCAGCCAGGGAGTGCAAGGATTTCGCCGACCTCTTCAGCAAGACGCGCGGGGCCAACCGCCACAAGACTTCTGTCCGCATCCTCCGCGATCTGCTGCCTGCGCACCCAATGGTCAAGCAGATGGGCTTTACGGTGCCGCAGTACGCTCACTACTGCAAGTGGGTCGATGACCCCAAGAGTCTGCTCAGCAACGAAGGTCTTAGAAGCGCCATCGAGCAGGCGCCCGACGAAGCAGCGAGAAAAGAACTGCAGCAGGTGCTCAAGTGGAGTCTGCGCGTCAACGAGATGGTCACAGAGATCGTTCGGGATCTGCCCCCCTTCCCTTACGTTCGCGAGAGTCTTCAGAAACTACAGGGCAAGGCCGATGTGATTGTATGCTCGGCCACGCCCAACGAAGCCCTCATTCGTGAATGGCAGGAACATGATATCGACAAATACGTCCGCATCATCGCCGGTCAGGAGATGGGCACCAAAGCCGAGCATCTGAAGTATGCTACCGAGGGCCGTTACGAACAGGACCATGTCCTTATGATCGGCGACGCTCCCGGCGACCTCAAGGCCGCCAGAAGCGTAAAAGCCCTGTTCTACCCAATCAACCCCGGTGATGAGATACGCTCGTGGAAGCGATTTCATGACGAGGCGCTCGATATTTTCCTAAGCGGTCGTTTTGCGGGTGAATACGAAGCCGGATTGATCGCCGAGTTCGAAGGTTATCTGCCCGAACTGCCGCCGTGGCAGTCCGGCCGAGCCGCAGCGACGGCGTGATGGCCGGCGAACTGCCTGCAAACGCCGAAAGAGAACTCTCGTTTGGGCCGCACGAACCGAGCGCATGAGGGAGACTGTATGGACAGCGATATAACCGTCGCCGGAGCCCGGCTGTATTTCCTGCCGGTGGAGAACCGCCTGCCTCTTAAGTTCGGCGCAGAGACGCTGACATCAGTGGTCTGTGCGCGGGCGTCGGTGACGGTGGTTAACGCCGCCGGCGACCAAGCGACGGGCTGGGGCGAGACGCCGCTCAGCGCGGCCTGGGTATGGCCAAGCCAAGCCACCTACTGTGAACGCTCCAAAGTGCTGCAAGAATTCTGCGTCGAACTCTGCAATGCATGGGCACAGTTCGACATCAAGGGCCACCCGATGGAGCTCGGCGCGGAATTTATCGATGGCCCACTTCGATCGCTTCAGACGCGGTTCAACGACCAGCGAGGTCCCGAGAGTGAGCCAATGCCCTGGCTGGCGGCGCTGGTCTGCTGCTCCCCCTTTGACATTGCTCTGCACGACGCCTTCGGCCAACTTCTCCAGAGAGACGTCTATACGACCTACACCGGCGAGTTCATGAACCGGGACCTTTCGACCTTCATCCAGCCGGCGGAAGATTCAGCCGTATCGTTTGCAGGCAAGTACCCCGCCGACTTTTTGGTTCGCCGGGCTCCCACATCGCTTCACGCCTGGCATCTTGTCGGCGGTCGAGACGCCATCGACAACTCCGAACTGACCGGCAGCGAGCCCGACGACGGCTACCCCATTTTACTTGCGGATTGGATCGATCGGGACGGTCTCAAATGCTTGAAGGTCAAACTCTGCGGTACAGATGCCGACTGGGACTACAGGCGTCTCTGCAAAGTCGGTGGCACGGCGATTGAAAACGACGTCCTGTGGCTTACCGCGGACTTTAACAGCACCGTTTCGGAGCCGGCCTACGTAAACAGCATCCTCGACCGCCTGCTCGTCGATCGCCCGCGTCTCTGGCAAATGATCCTTTACGTCGAGCAGCCCTTTCCCTACGATCTGGAGTCGTACCGCATAGACGTCCACAGCGTCTCAGCCAGAAAGCCCCTCTTTATGGATGAAAGCGCTCACGACTGGAGACTCATTCGCCTTGGCCGCCAGTTGGGCTGGACGGGCGCAGCCTTAAAGACCTGCAAGACGCAGACAGGCGCGCTGCTGAGCCTTTGCTGGGCGAAGGCTCACGGTATGACGCTTATGGTGCAGGACCTCACCAATCCCATGCTCGCCCAGGTACCGCACGTACGTCTGGCCGCCCATGCGGGCACGATTATGGGCGTGGAGACCAACGCCATGCAGTTTTACCCAGCGGCCAGCGCGCCTGAGGCTGCGGTACATCCCGGACTGTACCAGCGGCGGCACGGCTGTGTGGATCTCTCGACGATAAGAGGTGCCGGTTTCGGCTACAGGCTCGGCGAGATCCAGCGACAACTACCTGAGCCGGCGGCGTCATGCGGGCATTTATAAACCGAAGGAGAACACGATGAAAACATGGAACATCGGCGTGGTCGGAGCAGGCCTCATTGCCGACTTTCACGCACGGGCCATCGGTGACATCGCCAACGCGCGACTGGTCGGCTTCTGCGATGGCGGTTCCGGCCGGGCAAAACAACTTGCCGACAAGTACGCCTGCCGCGCCTTCGCGGATTACCGCCAAATGGCCGATGACGCTACAATTGATATCCTTGCTATTGCCACGCCCAGCGGCTTCCACCTGGAGCCGGCTCTTGCCGCCGCCGAAGCCTGCAAGCACGTGATATGCGAAAAGCCGCTGGAAGTAACTCTCGAACGCGTTGACGCGATGATCGCCGCGCATGAGAAGGCCGGCACTCAGCTCGGTGGCATCTTTCCGTACCGATTCAACGACGCCATGACGCCCCTGCGAGAAGCGATCGACGCCGGGCGATTTGGAACCATCACCTTTGCCGGCGTCTACGTGCCCTGGTGGCGCACCGACGCCTATTACAAGGACTCATGGCACGGCACATGGAAACTCGACGGCGGCGGCGCACTTATGAACCAGTCGATCCACATGATCGACATGCTCTGCGATGTCATGCCGCCTGTCGAATCCGTTGCGGCGTATATGCATCACCTGGGCCACCCGCAGATCGAGACCGAAGATACCGCCGTCGTAAGCCTTCGTTTCACCGACGGCGCCGTGGGCCTCATCTATGGCACAACCGCTTCCTGGCCCGGCCAGTTCCGCCGCTTCGAAATCACCGGTACAAAAGGCACTGTCGTCTATCTTGAAGACAGCTTCACGACCTGGAAATTCGCGGACGAAACCCGCGCAGATGATGAGATTCGCTCGCGCTTCGGGCAGGTCTCAGGCGGAGGCGGAGTTGCGGATCCAGCGGCCATTAATTACGAGAATCACACGCGAAATTTCAAAGCTTTTCTGGATTCGCTTGAAACCGGCGAAGAATTCAGTATAAATGGACGCGAGGCGAGAAAGGCGGTCGCGCTGATCCTGGCGATCTACGAATCCGCCAGGACGCATAAATGCGTTCGCGTGCAATAATCGCCCGCAGATCTGTACCATTCCCGCGAAAGCGGTAACCCGTGCGACACATTTCGTGTCATGTAAGGCGTTCAGAAACAGTATGGTCATAAGCAGGACAAACAAAGACAGTTTCGTCAGCCATACCGATGCAGCAAACGCCGTCGGCGAGTTTTTTGCGCAAAACGACTATGCCGGCAAGCGTGTACTCCTTATTGTGCCTGATAACACGCGATCCGGCCCCATCGGCGAAGTCTTCCAAATGATTTTCGATTCAATAGGCAACCAATCTTCAGCCCTGGATGTGCTTGTCGCGCTTGGGACCCACCAGCCGATGACCGAGGCTCAGATATGTAAACGGCTGGCCATTACACGTGACCAGCGAAATACCACTTACGCCTCCGTAAAGTTCTTCAATCACGAGTGGGACAAGCCTGAGACTTTCAAGACTATCGGGCGGATCGGCGCCGACGAAATCAGCGACCTCACTGACGGGCTGTTCGCCGAAGAAGTTGATGTCGCCATCAACCGACGTATTTTTGACTATGACACATTCTTTATTCTCGGCCCGGTATTCCCGCATGAGGTCGTCGGCTTCTCGGGCGGGCACAAGTATATCTTTCCCGGCATCGCCGGCGCCGAAATCATCAATTTCTTCCACTGGCTCGGCGCCGTCATCACAAATCCAGGCATAAACGGAAACAAATGGACGCCGACCCGCAAGGTTGTGGAGAAAGCCGCAAGCTTCATCACAATGCCCCGCAAGCTCTTCGCGGTGGTCGCCGTCAACGACCAGTTCAAGGGCATCTTCATAGGCGACGTGGTTGAGGCATGGCAAGAGGCCGCCGATCTCTCCGACCAGGTTCACATCGTCTACGTGGAGAAGTCCTACGACACAGTGCTCGGTCTTGCCCCCGAAATGTACGACGACATCTGGACGGCGGGCAAGGTAATGTACAAACTGGAACCAATCGTCGCCGACGGCGGCACGATCATCATCTATGCCCCGCACATCACCGAGATCAGCTACACGCACGGCAGAATACTCGACGAGATCGGCTACCACACGCGCGATTACTTTCTGAAGCAATGGGACCGTTTCAAGCACTATCCGCGAGGCGTTACCGCCCACTCCACCCACGTCAAGGGTATAGGCACGTACCATAACGGTGTCGAAACCCCGCGGGTCAACGTCGTTCTTGCGACCAGAATCGATAAGTCCCGCTGTGAAAAGGTGAATCTTGGCTACATGAATCCCGATGAAATAAACATCGCCGATTATGAGAACCTTGAACATGAGGGCGTGCTGGTCGTTCATCACGCCGGCGAGGTGCTTCACCGCCCGGCAAACGGCCGCATCCCCCAGATTCCGAAGGACGAATGAAAGAACTCTGCGGTAATAGGCGGATATCACTGAACGAAAAAAACACAAGCGTTTCAATCAGACAGGAGCATTGGAGATGGCACAAGCGGATATCGGCCTGATAGGCCTGGCAGTCATGGGCGAAAACTTCATCCTCAACATGGAAAGCAAAGGCTTCACCGTCGCCTGCTACAACCGCACGGTGGAGAAAGTAGACGACTTCATTAACGGCCGTGCAAAAGGCAAGAACATCATAGGCTGCCGCAGCATCGAAGAGTTCGTGCAAAGTCTCAAACGCCCGCGCAAAGCCATGCTGCTGGTCAAGGCAGGTCCCGCCGTCGACGCCTTCATCGACCAGCTCCTGCCCCTCCTCGAAGACGGCGACATCATTATTGACGGCGGCAACTCGCATTTCCCCGACACTATGCGACGCTGCGAATACGTCGAGAGCAAAGGCAAGCTGTACATCGGTACGGGCGTCTCCGGCGGCGAGGAAGGCGCCCTCCGCGGTCCGTCCATCATGCCCGGCGGCAGCCCCGCCGCCTGGGAGCACGTCAAGCCCATCTTCCAGAAAGTCGCCGCCCATACCGACAGCGGCGAGCCGTGCTGCGACTGGATCGGCGAAAACGGCGCGGGTCATTTCGTCAAAATGGTCCACAACGGCATCGAATACGGCGACATGCAGATGATCTGCGAAACGTACCATCTCATGCGCTCGGGGCTGGGCATGACAAATGAGCAGATGCACGAGGTCTTCGCCGAATGGAACGCCGCCGAACTTAACAGCTACCTTATCGAAATAACGCGCGACATTCTGGCTTACAAGGACGAAGACGGCAACGCGGTTATTGATCTCATCCTCGACACCGCCGGTCAGAAAGGCACCGGCAAGTGGACCGCCATCGCGGCTCTTGACCTCGGTCAACCATTGACGCTGATCGGGGAGGCGGTTTTTGCTCGATGTCTCTCCGCCATTAAGGACGAACGCGTACGCGCCTCGAAAGTACTCAGCGGGCCCGTGTGGGAATTTAAGGGTGATCGCCAAGCTCTGGTTAACGATCTTCGCCGCGCCCTTTATGCATCCAAGATCATCAGCTACGCACAAGGCTACCAGCTCATGCGCGCCGCGGCGGCGGAGTACAAATGGAACCTGAACTACGGCGGAGTCGCCCTCATGTGGCGCGGCGGCTGCATCATACGGTCTGTCTTCCTTGGCAGGATCAAGGACGCCTTCGACCGTAATCCCGCACTCGAAAACCTTCTCCTTGATCCTTTCTTCAAGGAGGCAGTCGAAACAGCCCAAGCCTCATGGCGCAACGTGGTCATGACCGCCGTGCAGATGGGCATTCCCATGCCCGCAACAAGCTCGGCACTGGCGTTCTACGATGGATATCGACAAGAGCGACTGCCCGCGAACCTGCTGCAAGCGCAGCGCGACTACTTCGGCGCGCATACCTACGAGCGAGTGGACCGCCCCAGAGGTGAGTTCTTCCACACCAACTGGACCGGCAGGGGCGGATCAACCGCGGCGTCGACTTATATTGTCTGACGCCACGAATCCAAGCACATACGAACCGCCTCGGTCTTGCCAATATGCCCGCCGGGGCGGCTTTTTCTCCTGAAAGCCCGCAGCATCGACGGTGATGCGCCCCTCGTGCACCCAGACCAACCTGACGGACGAAGTTGTGTACAAAAGCGGTGCTTTTGCAAACGTAAAAATATTTTATTTTAAGAAGATTCTCCTTGACCTGAAGCAAAAATAGGGTTTATAGTTACAAAAAAGCGCGTGATGACGATCGCCCGCGTAATCGGTCGCAAGGCGGTTTTTCTGTATCCGTCCGTTCGCGCAAGCAGGGCCTCAGGAGAACACGCCATGCTTGAGACACGACAAACGATCATACAGAACATTCATGCCCATATCAAAGAGTGCGGTGGAGCCTACCGGGACTGGCGCATCGGACTTTGTGCAAGCGGCGAAGAGCACTCGGTGCACACTCCGGGAAAACCTGAAACGCTCGTTTTTCAGAAGGCTCGTTCAAGTGAAGACGCCACGGCAGTGATGGCGTACTTCGTCTATATCTACGATGTCATCCGTGACAATCGGCAGCTCGCCTTTGATAAGTTCGATGTAATTTATCTGTATAAAGCCGCTTCTGAGAACATTGAGCATTCCGCTGATACACCGTCCTGATCATACGTCGCGTTGCGATTCGCACGTCTTGCCCACATAGCCGCTGCCTGGCAGCTACGCCTCGTTCAGCGCAAAATCCGGGTATACTGAATAAAAGCCCGCGTTGTGAGTATATTAAACCGGATGCCGGTTGTGCCGCTCTGCGGATGCGGCAGGAGAACGAATATGCAGATATGTACGTATGACAATGAGGAGCATTTGCTCGAGAATTGCCGGAAGGGCTCGCGGGACGCCTTTGAGGTTCTGGTCAAGCGCCACATGAAAGATGCATACCGTATCGCCGCTGGTCTGGTGGGCAACAGCGACGACGCACTCGAACTTTCCCAGGAAGCTTTCTATCGTGCATTCCGCAATATTCGACACCTGAATCCGCAAAGCAAGTTTTTCCCATGGTTCTATCAGATCCTCAAGAATCTCTGTTTCAGCCACTTAAGAAAACGCCGCCTGCGACGCACCAGCGCGCTGCCGCAGATCGACGGCGAGGACTTGACGGCGGCCGACGGTGACGGGTTCGATCCCCACCTTGTCGTCGAGCGCAATGAGAGCAAGGACCAGGTGTGGAAGGCCATCGGCCGGTTGAGCCCAAAGCACCGTGAAGTTATTATCCTGCGGCATTTTCGCGATATGTCTTATGAGCAGATGGCCGAAGCGCTTTTCTGCAGCACCGGAACCGTCATGAGCCGATTATACCACGCACGTAAAAAGCTCAAGGAAACACTCGAATGTGCGAAAGGAGGTCACGTGTATGACCTGTGAAAACTACAGAGACCTGATGATGGGTTATCTCGACGACGAGCTCACCGCCGAACAGAAGAAGGCCTTCGAGGCGCATTTGGCCGGGTGCAGCCATTGCCGTGCCGAGTTGGAGAGCTTCATCAAGCTTAAAACCATCACCGATGACGTTGCCCTGCTCGAACCCGAAGACAAACTCTGGGAGAATTACTGGGGCAACATCTACAATCGCCTCGAACGCGGAGTCGGATGGATTCTGTTCGGCATCTCGGCGATCCTGCTTCTCATTTATGGCGGCTTCAAGATGATCGAGGAGATCATAAGAGACCCGGCTCTCGGCCTGGGTCTGAAGATCGGCCTGCTTGCCTTGATTGCCGGATTGGCTATACTGCTGGTGTCCCTGGTTCGTGAGCGGTTGTACTTCCGCAGCCGGGACCGTTACAAAGACGTCAGGAGATAAGAATGCTGTTAACCACAACTGATACCATCGAAGGACGAAAGCTCACAAAGACCATCGGTCTGGTCAGGGGCAATACCATCCGCGCCCGGCACGTCGGAAACGATATAATGGCAGGACTGAGAAACCTCGTTGGCGGCGAGATTGTCAACTACACCAAGATGATGGCCGAGTCGCGTGAACAGGCCCTCGACCGCATGGTTGAAGAAGCCCAGCGCGTGGGAGCTAACGCCATCGTGGGTGTACGATTCTCAACCTCCATGATAATGACCAGCGCAGCCGAAATCCTCGCCTACGGCACCGCAGTGGTCGTGGAGTAACAGCACCTGCAGGCTCGATAGCCCGGTTTTCCAGGCAGCCCCTTGACGGGCCACAGTGCAGCGATTATTCTGAATTCCGGTCTAAACTCATTCAGGGAGATACCAGATGCCGGAGTTTATGTCGGAAGATTTTCTGCTGCAGAGCGAAACCGCTCGGGTCTTGTACCACGAACACGCCGAGAAGATGCCCATTTACGATTATCACTGCCACGTGCCGGCCGCCCAGATCGCCGAGGACCGACAGTTCGAAACAATGACCCAGGTCTGGCTCGCCGGCGATCACTACAAGTGGCGGGCCATGCGAACCAACGGCGTCCCTGAGAAGTACTGCACCGGCGACGCGAGCGACTGGGAAAAATTCGCGAAATGGGCCCAGACGGTTCCCGCCTGTCTTTGCAATCCTCTGTATCACTGGACTCACCTTGAACTGAAGAGTCCATTCGGCATCACCGGCAAGGTCTTAAATCCCGACACCGCCAGGAATATTTACGAAGCCTGCAACGCCATGCTCCGCACACCGGAATTCAGTGTCCGCAACATTATGCGCAAGATGAACGTCAGACTTATCTGCACCACTGAGGATCCGCTGGATACGCTGGAGCATCACCAGAAGATTCGCGACGAAGGCTTTGAAATAGGCGTCCACACGGCGTGGCGGCCCGACAAGGCGATGGCTGCTGAGAATGTGACCTCACTCAACGAATGGATTGATAAGCTCCAGGAGATAGCCGATGTCTACATCCCGGATTACCATGCCTACCTCACCGCCTTGCGCCGCCGCCACGACGAGTTCCACGCCGTTGGCTGCCGCCTCAGCGACCACGGGCTTGAAGTCGCCTGTGCGGCTGACTATACCGCCAGAGAGGTCAACGCCATCTTCGATAAGCTCCGCTCTGGCAAATCCCTCAATGATGCCGAAATCCTGAAGTTCAAGTCTGCCATGCTGGTCGAATTGGCATTAATGGACTACGAAAGAGGCTGGGTTCAGCAACTGCACCTCGGGGCGATGCGCAACAACAGTACCCGCATGTTCAAGGCCCTCGGCCCTG
>JAWLHD010000099.1:0-10586 GCA_041690555.1 Anaerohalosphaeraceae bacterium | reverse complement strand
AAGGCCAGCAATCGTTCACGAAAATCCTGACTCACGGGCATGAACAAGTCGCCCCGGCGCAGGAGATCCGCAAAAAACCGAGGACGGGCGGACAAGTGGCAGGTGAGATCGCTTCCTCGGAAAGACGTCACCAACTTCGTCCGACCTGACCCCAAAGCGACGAGCCGCTCGCCAGCCGGTCCAAGTGTACCAAACTGACAATGCAGCACATCGTAAGCCCCAGCCCGGATAAACGACGCGGCGGTGTGGATCTGCGTCAGCCCCCAGGCCGATCCTCCGAATCGGCGCGGATCAATCGCGCTGAAGATCCCTGGATGCCTGATGCCATGCGTGTAAAGCAGTGTCGCGGCGGACCATAACCGTGCCCACCGATTCTTCGCGACGGGCAAATGGCGCAGCCGTGCATCGAGTGCATAACGGGCAACGTCAGCATGGGTGCCTCCGAAACTCTTCCTCGCGACCGAGAAGATGTCCACATCATGACCGCGATCGATAAGCCCCGTAAGCTGAGCCAAAACAAACGTATTCGAGATCTCGGGAAACGATGGCACCAGGAACGCGATACGCAGCGGGCGATCTCTTCTCTCCCCGGCCTCGCAGGCTATCGCTTCTTGGGACGAAAGCTGTTCAGGTCGCACGCGGTAATCGCTCAGGCGGCTTGTGGGGAAACAAATTCGTACAGAACCGGCAGAGTGATACCAGCCACCGGAACAGCCTCTGTTCACTCAAAAGCAACACAATTGCGATCGCTCGCAGAAGAGCCGGGCACCCATTCTTCCTGTTCAACTCATTAATCGGTTTCGGCCTCTCCCTGAAAGAACCTTCGACAAAACATATTCCGTATGTTCTCCAAAGAGAGGGCCATTGGTAAATTGATGCAGATTAATGCCTTGACGCATTAAATTAACTTCCAGAATCACAGCTTGATTCTCATTGTCAATAATGACATCCCACGAAACCATGTCGAAGTAAGGAAGCCCCAAGTGCAGCTCTTTCACCAACTCAACGGCACGCGAATAACCGGGGATTTCGTAACCAGCAAACACAATCTCAGTTTCACGGTGCTTTGCTGCTCTGTTGCCATATTTATCAAAAGCATAGTGCCTTAAAGTTCCATCTGGCTTGACACCAACAGATGCCCCACCGGTTCTTTGGTTATCGACGAATGAGCCGCCCATTCCATAACGTAAAACAGATGACAAATGCTTAGCCTCATTATCTATCCGGAGAGTGGCTATGCGAAGCGTATTGACGGAATGGGGGTGTATAGCGGACAGCTCAGCCGCTTGCGGAACTATTTCCTGAATTATAAAATTGTTGTTACAAACAAGACTAACCTCTTCAGCGCTCCTAGTCGCTTGCTTCGTGTGGACTAAGTTTCCGCGAATCCTAATCCGCTCAACACTTTCGCCCCCCCCATTTCCTGTGGAGGGCTTTAATACATATTCACCCTCGGGCAATTCAATTGAGCTACGTTTAATTGGATCGTAATCATGATTATAAAAGTAGCCATTTATGCAACGCAAAATGGTTTTTGGCGTGCGTACATCGAAAATCTTGTTCAAATTGTTTTTATCTGAATAAGCTGCCGACATCTCACGGCTGTTTAGACTCGGCTCGATATAGGCGTAAAACAAGTCCTCTGGACAATATCTATGATCCAAGACCCCGTTTGCCTTGCCATACAAGAGGTGCCACGACAAAGCAGGTTTCCTGGGCAAGCGCCCCCAAAGGCGCTTGATTAACCGAATCTGCTCTTTAGTATAGCTTACGTCGTCGGGCCTTTTGTTTTCTTTTGCGAATCTCCTTACCTTGGATCTCAACTGATGGACAGTCAACTGCTCGCGTAAATGAATTAACATCTGTTTCGTTAGATTTTCTGGCATTAGGAGTTTCTTGGCTTCTGGTCATTCCGAGTGGAATCCGCCGACATACTGAGTCATGCTCGGGAAGGGACTCGGGACAGGACAGACGGCATGCGCGGCGTCGAGATTCTGCTCTTGGACGTCGGCATCCAGCCGCCATAGTAGTTGGTGGATCAGGACCTGAACACCTGTCGAGGTGAGGCGCGCGCTGCGACATGTCGCTGGCGCTATTGCGCGGTGTCGAGCTACCTCTGCCGGGGCGTTGATCACGGTCGATCGGTTCCACATCGTTCAGTTTTCAACCGGACCGGAGACGCAATCCGCAAGCTCGGGAGCCGCTGCCGGACCGCGCCCGCTGCATGGTGCTCCGGCGCGTCCAAGTGATGCATCCACTCACGGGTTGGCGGTTTTGCGACTGACAGCATCACAAAAATGCTTGATCTGTTGCCACATCGCCGAAGGGCGGCAAGGACACCGACAACGTCCGGCAGAATGCCTTCGCCATTGGCCCTCGCAGGTGGCTGTTTCAGGTAACGTCTTTTTCAGAGCAGCGAACCCCGGCTCGGAAAAACCTGACTGGTTCATCCACCTTCGTCCCGATTGGCGGGCCGCCACTATCCCATGAACGCCTAGTGCAAGCAGGCGGTGGGGCGCTCCACGGCCCAATGACTCAGCGTTTACTCAGGCGTTTCCGCAAGGCTCTTGCCGCATCCAACAGCCCAAGCTGTGAAAGTGCGGCGTTTGCCCATCTTTGGAAGGTCACGACCACACGGCGCTGGACTGGAATCCTCCGACCAAGGCCTTCCTCTATTGTATATGAGCATGGATTACATCGACCGCATGGCTTCCCGTTGATAGGATGGTGGCAGAACCAAGTAAGATCCATAATTGGCGCCCAACCACGTTCTGCGGACATTCTATCCATCGCGACCTTTGTTAATCCAAGAACAGGAAACTCAAAATACTTGAATACAACGTACTCGTCTGTTTTCGAGTATTCGGAATCGATCTCGAGAGCCTGCGGGTTCTCTCCGCTCTCAGTCAGCATAGATTCAATTGCTGTAGCAGATTTTACTATATCTTCTTTATGGATACATAACTGAAGGCTCGAAATCTGTTGCCATTCACAAAGCGCTGCCAGATCCCTGTACTGCGTGCCAATGAACCGCGTTTTTCGAATATTCCGATAAGCTTGAGTTATTTCCTTACAGGTGGGTATGTCGGTATCCTCAAAGAATCGCGTCGGTAAAATCAGTGCGGCCGATGGTTCATCAATGCTCCGAATCATGTCTCTTATTCGATCCATTGCATCTATTTCGAACTGAAAGCTTCGTATGCCGAATTTTATAAAATAGGGCTGAACACGGCGTCGTTCGAGAAACACGATACACAGAAGTCGAAACGTTGAATCCCACCCGCCTGTCCAGAGGAGTTTTATGGACGCGGAGTCGGCAGTTTGCTTACCCATCTCTTATCCCCTATTCCCGCAGATCTGCCCTGTAGTTCGCTCCCCGATTTGGCCGCGATTGGGGCCTGTAGGCCGGGCAGGACAGTAACGGCTCTTCGACGTTCCGAGCGGAGTTCACCGGCCGGCCTGTGCCTGGCGCAGGTTACGCATGGTAATTGGTATTCGAAAAACGGTGGACGGCAACGTGACTCCTCTCGGGCTCGGTATCCAATCGCCATGGCGACCGGTGGATCGGCGCTTGAATGTGGGCAAGCAGCCCCCTGAGTCGCGCGGAGGCATGCGTCTGGTGATCCCAAGGTTCTTGGCTTACAGCGCCGGGGCCGATATTTTGAAAAGCTCTGGCGGGAGCCCGTGCGGCGGCAGAACTTGGATGCCGTTGCGCATCGTCACCGTCGGCAGGGACTCGAACAAGTAGTACAGGTAGGCACGCGGCTCTAGGCCCTTGGCCTTCCCGGTCTCCACCAACGGATAGAGCATGGCGCTGGCCTTGGCGCCGCGCGGGCTGCCTGAGAACAGCCAGGCCTTGCGCCCGACGGCGAACCGCCGGATCGCATCCTCTGCCAGGCTGTTTTCGACCTCAAGATGGCCGTCCAGCAGGTACCTCACCGGGATCCGCCATTGCTTGCGGGTGGACTGGATCGCGTCGCCGAGCAGGCCCTTACTACAGCACCTTGCTGTCCTTGCCGTCGAGCCAGGTCTGGATCTCTTCGAGGGTCGGTTGCGACATTTCAAACCACACCGAATGGCGGTGCTCGCGGGCCGAGCCGCGGGTCCTACTCGTACTTCACCGTCCGCCAAAGCCGGTGCGCGACACGTCGGTCAGCGCAGGCGTTGGATCTGCATCAACGCCCCGTGACGAGGGACTCAACATATTCTTTGGCTGTCAAATCAGCCCCATTCGGCGATATTAGCAACTAGAGCCATCCCATGTCACTGAGGGAATTAATGACAATCTGCCCCATCTGCCTCTCCGTTTCTATTTGTCCCTGCCGTTTTTGCCAAATCCCCCTCGAGTCCCTCACGTAGAAGAACTCACCCTTATCCACAGCCGTAAGGCCAAAATGAACTGCCTGATACTCTATCAAAAAACACTGGCCCGCTGTGAACGCGATATCTAGCGATGCCCACGGAAGATTGAGTCTTGCAAGCACGCTAGAAGCAAAGTCCAGAACCGCAATCGGTATATCCACAAACTCAATCTTGCCGCTACCGCTTGCACGAAAGTCGTTGTCTCGGTTTTTCCGATATACACCACACGCATGGTCACCCCAAATTAGTACTTTCCAGTCTCCTTCGAGGTGCGGCAAGAACTCCTGGAACACGACCAGGCCCAACTGCGGACTAGGCGGAAAAGCGCGGTGCCAAACTTTTTTTAGAAACGGGCGCCCTTTCTCTAGTGCCCGGTGCTCCATGTTTTCATCAACGAACTCGAAACCTTCCCGCCTGCTATTAATTAGACGAACACCACGCGCCCCAAATCCAGAAACAGACTTTGCAACCAAGGGGTACGCCGCCGCCTCCAGGAATTTGTAGGCGTTCCACTTGTCCCCGAAAACGTAGGCGCTAGGCGCCGGGATATCTGTCCTCTGAAGCCGTAGTGCTTGGAAGGCCTTATCCTCATGTGCCAGCATGTGTTCGAAGGCCGGGAAAAGCTTTACACCAGCGAAATGTAAATTGCCAACGACGTCTTGAATATACTGTCGATATTTATCGTCTTGACTGCTTGCATAAATGGCTGCGCACCGCTTGATGTTTGCAGCATCCTTAATCGAAACTGAATGGGCGCCTACGGTCTCTACATCGGCTCCACCGTTTTCAAGGGTCGATCTAAGAATCCCCAAGTCATAACCATCCCATTTCATTATTCGCGGGGGGATTAATCCACGAAAATCCGTTATCAAAAACACCTTTACACCACGAGCGCCGGGCATCAAACGGATCCTCGCTTATTCATTGCCTTTGCACCCTGTGACCGCGAAAACGAGCTGCCGGGTTCGGAGATATGGGTGCTTATGGTGCCCAACTGGTCCCGTATATAGCCAGCCTCGGGATACGCTGCCGGCAACGGTAACAAGCCGTTAGCGGGAGCTGTGGGGCTATCGCCGTACACTAGTGTCAGGTCGGATATCAAATGTCGGAAAGGGCCGTTTCGGCTCAACTCGCGCGTCGTCGGTTGTGTCCTGCCAGTTAACCTTGGCTTGGAGCCGGTCGCGCTGCGCCTGCCCGGCAGTGACTCTTTCGCGCAGCTCCGCCATCGAGTCGATCCGGCGCTTGAGGCATTGGCCGATCATCACGCTCGGTTCGATCTCTGCGCTATTGCGCCAGCTTCCGGGCTTCGGCGTGCACACGAACTCGAACCGGTCCCCCGGCGCCTTGGCCTGCGCGGGCAAATCCGCGCCATACTTCACACAGCGCGCGTGGGCTGTGGGTGCTCAGACTGTCCATCACCGGCGGCGGACCGTTTCGGAGGAAATGCTGTCGATGTACTCCAACTCCAGGGCCCGATCGACCAATAGCCGTAACGGCCATTGCGAGCGCCCCTTGGGCAGTGCGTTACAGCTCAGCGCCACCAGCCGCGCCTCCAGATCGCCATCCGAGACTGACGCTGGTAGTGCTCCCGACGTCCCTAGCGGCCCCCCAGAGCGTATTCCAGCCCGTCCTCGACGAACCGCCGCTGCACGCGACCGATGTTGCGCTGACTGATCCGAAAAATGTCTGCAACCTCTTCACCCGTGGGCCGCCAGTTTGGATCATAGCAACAATCGTTGCATTTCAGCCACACCAGGGGGTTAATCACCTTGGGCGACTCGTAAGCGCCCTTCCGCGTGATCTGTTCCAACTCCTACCGCTCGCACTCTTTCCGAAGCACTCGGTAGCCTTTCCCAGCCTGATATCCGTCTTCGTCATCGACGGTGAGAATTCTTCACGACCACGACAGAAGGCGACATATCATGCGTGAAATGACACTAGTACGCCGTCCGCCTTTTTTATCGCGATCATAGAATGCCGTACCCGTTGGCAGCGTCTGGCGCGTGAAGCCTAGGGATTGCGACCGATCCGGATCCTAAGCGCCATCTCCAGAAATACCCCAACCTAATTTCCCGCACCGCTCCATCGCTTAAGCTGTCGATAGCCCTGTTTTACCCAAGCCTCTGGCAGAAAAGACCCACCGTACAAAAGCGCTGTCTCTAATGTCGGTTTCGTGGCCAGCGATGCTAGTAGATGCTCACGGGCTTCGCCCGGCCTGTGACTGTTCCACAGTAGCTTCTTAGCCAGGAACGTGTGGTATGCCACAGCCCGTTCCTGCGGCCGCCGTTGTTTCCAGTTACTTAGCAAATAAGCCGCGTCTTCTGAACTAATCCTGTTTTCCAGAATGGCCCTGCGCATGATCCTCGAATAGGTCCGCGAAACCTTTCCTCTTTTTGTTATAGCGGTTGGCACGATACGATATTTAATTAGAGGCTTTGCAAGGTTCGCCACTTTCCCCCAACGCATCATCCGATTAAACAGAACCGTGTCCTGCGCGGTAAACATTTGCTCGCAGTAGCCCCCAGCCGCCTCAAACGCTTCTTTACGAAACATTGAAGACGGATGTATGAACGGCGTCTCCGGAAGGCGCGATCTAAGGCTTTCATCAGCGCGCGGTTCGTTTGTCGTGTAGACATAGCGTCCATATTCATCAATCACAAACGCGTTACTTCCAACCCCCACGTGTTCAGGATTCCTGTCAAGAAAATCCACCTGCTCCTGCAACCGACTGGGCAGAGCGATGTCGTCCGCATCCATTCTAGCAATGAGGGGGGAACGCGCGCGTGTTATGCCTCGATTGAGTGCCTTGGGCAATCCTTGGTTCGACTGCTCGATGATCACAAGTCTTTCGTCCGAAAACGACCGAAGGATACTTCGACTTCCGTCCGTCGACCCATCGTCAATCACGATGAATTCGAACGCCTCAAGGGTCTGATCAAGAATACTCTTTACCGCTTGCTCTAAATATCGGTCGGCATTATAAACCGACATGACCACACTAACGCGAACATCCCCAACCCCGGCACCCTCAATCATTTTCCCTGTTCCTCAACCTGCGGCTTAATACAAACTCGCCGCAACGAGTATTGCCGAACCCAATTCCAGGCGTGCGATGCCGCGACTGCAAATCTAGCGACAACGGCGCTAACTTAGAAGAATGGCGACAGCTTCTTCCGAAAACTGGCAGCGCGCTCGAAGGTACGCCCGCCCAAGAGCGAAACCAGTAAATACAAATAAGCGCGCATTGCGAACGGATGACTCCGGATCGCGCGGAGAAACATCTGGCGACCCTCGGAGCATGAGCCGGCTCGACAATAATACTTACCGGCCCCTGCGAGCTGCCGCGCGAACGCCCTCCGCTCCCGGGACAGTTCCTTCCCATGCTTTTCCAATGCCATCTGTAGCCCCCGCGCTTTTGCTCTCATGTTTCGGGTGATGCTGTCCCTCCCTAAGCGGTAGCACACAAGCGAGTCACCGACAGTCGCGAATTCGCAAATCTTTGCGATTCGAATGTATAAATCCCAATCTTGCGCGGATGGAAGATCTTCATCAAAGCCATTCACCGCCCCTAATACGGAACGCCGGACCATAAGGGTTGACAAGGTTCCAATGATGTTTCCGCGGATGAGAGATGGAAGCAAGTTTCCGGACAGGACAGGGTTTCTCTCACATTGAATTCGGCCATCCTCCAGATAAGCCGTATAACCCGTATAGTGAGCGCCAACCGAGCTGGGCGCATGCTCCATTGCGTTCACCTGAACCGCTAGCTTCTCCTCATGCCACTCATCGTCGCTATCCAGAAAGGCGATGTATTTCCCTTTTGCCACGCGAATCCCAGTGTTCCTGGCGGCATTGGCGCCGCGATTTTTCTTGTGAACAAGCAGGCGAATCCTGGAGTCCTCGAACGATGAAACAACCGGCGCGAGCGACTGCGTGGACCCGTCGTCAATGATAATGATTTCGAATTTCTGAAATGTCTGCTTAGCCACACTCATGAGCGAGCGCGGCAAGGTCTCATTCCGGTTAAAGGCCGGAACGATTATGGACACAACAGGATTCTCGGCGACGATCAGCGACGGACCCGCAACATCGGAAGAGGTCATCGCTACTCCCAACACGGGACCGACGCAGGCCGCTCTAAAATATTGGGACGCCTACTCGGCCTACTCCGTCCAGAACAGTTCGCCGCCGTCATGCCCTTCCACAAATTCATATCGGATGGTCCTCTTCAAGCCATCGGTGAGGGGAACGGGCGCGACAAAGCCCGTCTCGGCGACGCCCGAACTGTACTGCGTCGTCGCGCAGAACTTGCGCACGCGGACGCTGCTAACCGGTAACGAGCGACTGGTGACAAATGCAGCCAGATCAGCCAAGTAACCAACGGCCATGCCGCCGGCGTAGGGAATTCTTATACGTTCCCGCCCGGCAATACCCATTTCGTCTTTGACGGTGCGGATGAGGGTATTCATATCAAAGTCTGGCTTGTCGACATAATTGTAAACGGTGATACCAGGCCCAAAAGATTGTGTGTGCTCGAGAAACGCGGCCACATTTTCGACGTAGGCCATCGACTTTACATTATTCCCCTTGCCGACCATCACAAAATGGCCTGAAGCCAACTGCTTCAGCAAATTGTACACATTTCCTCGGTTTCGCTCACCAAAGACTACGGTGGGCCGGACGATGACAAGTGTCCGACCGTTCGGATCCTCAAGCTGCCAACTTCGGAATACTTCTTCGGCCTCGTACTTTGAGCGCCCGTAGTCATTGAACGGCGAGATCACTCCATCCTCGTCCACCCCAGGTTGTGCGAATCCATAGACCGCGACGGTGCTCGTGAATATGATCTTGTCGACACCTTTCTCTGATGCTGCCCGACAGATGTTTTCCGCACCCCGCACGTTCACGTCCTGATAAAGGGAAACGGGCCGCACATCGTCCCGATGTTCGGCAGCTAGATTAATGATGGGTCCGCCGCTAAGGCCCACGCGAAGTGTATCCACATCACGAACGTCACCGAAACGGTGCGCGTTGGGAAACCGTATGCTCGGCACCTTATCGAGGATTGTAAAGGGCGACCCCTTTCGTTCTAACCGGGACGCGAGCCGTGTTCCGATGAAGCCCGACCCGCCAATAAGATCAATCATTTTGGTCTACCCACTATGGAAACAACTCCTCGTCCTGTCGACACCGTCTATCGGTCCCAGCAGTTTCTAAGCCCCTGTTACCCCAACAAAAAGTCGTATTTAAAGGCTCACCAATCGAGCGCCTCATAATCCCAAAACCTCCGGCGAACCTCGGCACTCAGTGTACAGCAACGGGTTCGAGGTTGTCACCGGCCCAGGCGCGATCCGAGGAGGCTGCAGTGTCGCGAAACAGTCCCTTGTGTTCGCGGTCGGCTGGGTCTGTCGTAGACAAGTGTTGAGAAAGGGCGCCGGCCCTGAGCGCAATCTGTTGACGCTTGCACGGATTAGCACGAGTTACTTGTTGGTTTGCAACATGTCACGCGTCCCCAGAGGTTAGATAAATCTACAGGTCCGGTGGCCTTTCCTCTGAAATGGGCGGACGGCGCCCAAGTCCCGCTTCAGCTGTGGACAATTCGCAAAATGGAGGACTGCCGGGAGCGAACCCCGGATTCCGGTGCAGTTGCTTCAGGAACGCGATTAGCCGGACTTTATCTCGGTGTAACCTCGGCGAGGGCCCCGCACTCCTGGACTCCGCCCTCTCCAGCCTCTCCCGCCGCACTCACCACAAAGCTGGTCACTTCCCAAGGACAAGCTCACGCGCTCTGCGGTACACAATCGTATCCGCCTCGCACAGCCGTCGCACTTCTGCCATGAAGGCTGGATCATGAATGATAGCTGATTTCTTCGTCAGACTCGGGGTTTTGTTACGCATTGGGATACGCAGATCAATTCCGACGCGTGATTTGAAGTCACGCTTAAACGCATCAAGATCCTCCAGAAACCCAACGACTGAAAACTGTCTCAGGTTCTCCACCGCCTCCTCAACGTACCCTATGGGGTCCGCGTCCGAGTTCGGTGAAAAGCTGGAGAAATACTGCAAAAACCAAGTCGCCGCTGATCGTGCTTTTTCAGACTGAAGATATTCCAAAGGACCCAGATTGTTCTTCTCCCAATCGACGGGCTTCAGGGTATTATAAACGACATGCTGCAGCGGATGGATTTTTCCACGGTTGATTTTGAAACCCTTGACGATTCAAC
>JAWLHD010000098.1:8274-10652 GCA_041690555.1 Anaerohalosphaeraceae bacterium | reverse complement strand
GGCCGAAACATGTTCCATTTTCTGACAAAATCGCTCAAGGCACACTACACCACATCAACACCACCGTCACTACTGCCGCAAAACCTGTGAAGGCTTACGAAAAAGATCACTATGCCGGCCCGATCCATCGCGGTGAACCACTCTTGCCACTGGGCGAACACTTTGCTGTTGATTCCCTTCGCCGGGTTGTTATTTACGAACGGGTTGTGTGTCCTGTCGCCGTCTCCGCCATGCGAACGAATGGCCATGAGATAAATACAGTTTGCACCGGTTCCGCTGAGCTTCTCGATCATGGCCATCTGGTCGCCGTCGCGTGTTCCGTCCGGGCGAAGCGTCCCTCTGTAGAGGAAGTCTTCAGGATCGCCGGGCCCGCACATGAAGAAGCCGCCGCGGTCCTTTCGTCTCAGCCACTGCGGGTTCTCGGGGTCGGCCACTATGGGATCAGGCGGCGTTTCCCCCGCATCCACCACGGCATCGGCCAGCAGCTTCAATGCGTGGTTGACCTTCTCGCTGCCTTGAAGACGGGCGTCGTTCCAGCTTACTACTATGTCCAGCGACGGCAGTACAACCACTGCGCGGATGTCGCCGTGCCCGAAGCAGCCGAATGTATCCGAAGCCGCATCGGGCCAGTTACGTCGCCCCTGGCGTGTCACGGCATTGATCCACCACGCAAAACTGTAGCAGCCCTGATGATCGCACTGGTTGCCGCCACCGCCGATGGATCGCTGCTGCGGTATCATCTCCGCCGTTTTGCCCCGTGTCCGCGGTATGGAAAGAGGCAGGGGGGTCTTAACGGCCATCCGAGCAGTGTTCACATCGAGGAGCCGGCGATCGCGCCACCTGCCTTCGCGAAGATACAAGAGGCCAAAACGCGCGAAATCCCTGCATGAGATGCCTAACCGCCCCGGCCGATCGCCGGTCCCGAACGCCATAAACGTCGGCTCGTCCTGGCACTGCATCACATCCACCAGCAGCGGCCGCAAAACGTCATGGTCGACCGTCTCCCACGTACTGCCATAGACCTTGAGCATCAGCGCATCGAACAACAGCGCCATGTTGTGGTCATTGTAGTCATAGGCCGTCCCCGGCGCCTCCTCCGAGCCGTAGCAGGAGACCTGATTCGCCAGATGTCGCCACGTGATCCTGCGGTCCTTAAAGCCCATCGCCGCGTTAATCTGGCCAAGGCGGGGCTCGACCTTCATCACTGGTTCTTCCAGCCCGCCAATCCGTCCGTCTTCAATAGCCTTCATAAGCAAGTGCGTGTACACCGGCTTTGCGGCGCTGGCCACGTCCTTGCGTCGGTCGTACTGCCCCCACGTGTACACCATGCAGCCGTGCCGCACGACGCAGCCGCTGCCGCCAGCATAGTCGGCCAGTTGCTTAAGCTTGTCGGCGTCCAGCCCCATTTCTCCCGGCGTCTTTATTATCCAGTCTGCGCCCGGATACACGGCCGAGGCGACCGGACCCCTGTCCGCGCAAGCCACTGCCGCAAAAACCAGTACTGACAACAAGCATGTCTTTTTCATCGTTTCACCTCCGATCGTATTATACGATCCCGCCTGCAAAAAGATAAGCGACGGTCACAACATGCCGGACCGTCGCTTATGCGAATTAGAATGGCAAAGTGCTATCTTATCGTCAAAGCCGGGCTGTCGCAGGGGGCATCCCATAGTTCGAGCAGTTCGTCGTCCATACGGGCGATGACCATCTGGAATCCGCCCATTTCCTGGACGGTAAGGTACTCGCCGACGAGAGTACGGGCCAGGGTTATGCCTTTTTCGTGGAGGTTCCGCCGGACGCGGCGGAGAACTATGTACTGTTCCATGAGCGTGGTGGAGCCGACACCGTTGATCATGACCAGCAGCTTTTCGCCTGACTTGACGTTCAGGTCCTTCAGCAGCATGTCCAACATGACGTCGGCGGTCTTGTCGGCGGTGGCAAGCTCCATTTCGCCCTGGCCGGCTTCGCCGTGCTGTCCCATGCCGACATTCATTCGCCCGTCGGGAACCTCGGCGATCACCTGCCCCGTAGCCGGATGCGACGCGCTGGAGACCGCTACGGCGAGTGTCGCCATGTTCTTCTCCATCCGCTCGGCGATTTCGAGACACTTGTCGAGAGAGCAGCCCTTCTCAGCCGCGGCGCCTGCGACCTTAATCACAAACAGACAGCCCGACAGCCCCCGGCGTTCCTTCGGGTCCTGGCGGCTTGGAGCCGAGATATCTTCGTGGGTGAGCACCTGCTTGACATTAAGGCCCTCCTTTTTGGCCATCTGCATGACGACGTTTGCGCTCATGACGTCGCCGGCGTGATTGAGAACCACAAAAAGGACGCCGGCGGGGCGGCTGGCCATGCGGATGGCTTCGATCACGCGGGGCGGT
>JAWLHD010000098.1:0-8264 GCA_041690555.1 Anaerohalosphaeraceae bacterium | reverse complement strand
CCGGGCGCGGCGAACACCTCGCCAGGCACGCTGATGTCTAACATCCCCTCGCCAACGAAGCCGCTCAGGGCCGGTTCGTGCCCGCTGCCGCCCAGGGTGACAAGGGCCACCTTATCCTTGGATTTGTCCTTGGCGCGAACGACGAGGTTACTGCCGGCAAGCTTGATGCGCGACGGATGCGCCAGTGCAAGGCCTTCGAGCAGTTCACTTACGATATCATCGGGATTGTTGATGAATTTTTTTGCTGGCATGTTCCTGCCTTTCTGCTGGGGTTGTTATTTCATCTCCATTAGTTCGATGACTGCCGGGCCATCGGTGATAAAGGCCACGCGAAGGGTGTCCGTCGCGTCAAACGGAGGTATGATGACGTTTTGGTTGAGGAGCGCCGCATCGAGGTCTTCGACGATGAAGGCTGCGTGGGGGTTCTTCTTGACTGCGTCGGGCATCGGGCTGTCGGGCTCGAAGCGGAGGAATTCGATCTTGTAGGGGTTTGCTTCGGGGTCTGTTACGTGGACACCTGCGCCTTCGATGAAGACTTCGTTGCCACCTTTGACCGTTGTTGGGACGCCGTAGTGGTGGAATTTCGCTGATTGCATGCCGGTTCCTTTCATCTTGACGGTTTCTGAGGCTTTGGTCAAATCGAATCGCGGTGGATTGTAGGCAATCGCCGGGCATTTGCAAGCGTTTTTCCGGTCGGAACCGCCGGTAATGTGGTGTTCGGCGCTTGTTCGACGCGGCTTTTTGTGGTACACTTTACGACTGTGAATGTCGTTTGGCAAAGGATTATTGCAAGCCGGGAAAAATCATGATGGAACAGAGAGACTATAGGCGACTCACAGGCTCGATTATTTGGATCGGTGTTTTCTGCAGCCTTGTCGCAGCGGGGACGGTGTTTGCCGGACCGATTGAGAATCTTGCACCGAAGGCGCGGATTACGGCTGAGTCGGAGTATAGCGGCAGTTATGTCGGCAGGCTGGTGGCGGACGGGCGGATACCCGCGCGCGGAAGTCAGGACGACGTTGGACAGGCTTGGTGTGTGCGGGGGGATACGCATCGGGGCGGGGCGAGTCTGTCTTTCGAGTGGGAAGCGCCGGTAACCGTTGGTGAGGTGATCTATTACGGGCGGTGCTCGTGGTTTGATTCGGAATGCTGGAAGGACTACCAGATATTTGCCGACGACACGGGGGCGCCCGTTGCGGCGGGGCGGCTCCAGGAAACGCATCGGCCGCAGCGCATTACACTGGTCCAGCCGGTAAATGTGCGCAAGCTGACGTTGAAGTTCCTCAGTTCATACGGCGGGCCAAATCCAGGCGCCAATGAGATTCAGGTGTTTTCGCGGCGGATTGCGGACAGCGAGTTGAAAAACATGCTGCGGCGGATGCAGGTGGGGTATCCGCCGATGGTGGAAGAGGTGGATTGTGATAAGCTGCGGGAGTTGATCGCAGACTTGCGGGCTGAGCACGGCGCCGTCTACGCCGGGTATGCGGATCATTTGCTGCAATTGAAGGAACTGCAGGAGGCGGGAGAGCAGAATGCTGATGCTCTGGAATCGCTGGAACGAGACGTGCTGCTGTTTGATGTGGATCGCGTCGTGGTGATCCGGCGGCATGAGATTGTGGCGTCGCATGTCTACACGTACCACTACGAGGGATTCCGCCCCGGAGGCGGGCTTTACGCCATGTCATTGAAGGACCCGGCTGCCGAATCGCTGGAACTGGTGGCTTCGCCGACGGGGCAGATACTCGATTGCGACCTGTCCTATGACGGCAAGACCGTGCTGTTCAGTTGGCGGCGCACGGAGGACGAGGGATACCACCTGTGGACGGTCAACGTCGACGGTTCCGGCCTGCGTCAGTTGACCGAAGGCGAGTGGCACGACTATAACGGCTGCTGGCTGCCCGACGGCGGCATCGCCTTCCTGAGTTCGCGGGTGGCGCAGTTCGCTTATTGCTGGCATGCGCCCGTGGGCATAGTGCACCGCATGGACGCCGACGGCGGCAACGTGAAGCTTCTGTCGGCCAATTACCTCAATGATTTTACGCCGTACCCCCTGGACGACGGGCGGATTATCTACAGCCGCTGGGAATACGTCGACAAGCCCGCCATCCCCATCCAAAGCCTTTGGACGATCAACCCGGACGGTACCGGCCTGCAAGGCTATTTCGGCAACGGCGTTCTCTCGCCCGGCACCTTCATGGAGGCCCGCCAGATACCCGGCACTACGAGAATCCTGTGTACCATGACCGGCCACAACGGACCCACGCGAGGTGCGATTGGCGTCATAGACCGGCGGCGCGGAGTCAACGCACAGGCGGCGATATGGAACATTACACCCGACGTGCCAGTGCCTGCTGTCGATAAGGGCGACGGCAACACCGGCGGCAGTAAGCTTTATAGCTGTCCGCTGCCCCTCGATAGTCGGCGGTTTTTTGTGTCCGCCAAAGGGCCCGTCCTTGTACGAACCCTTCAGGGCGATTGCCAGGCGGTGGCGCTGGATGCTCCTGACAACGGAATGCAGTATTTCAACATGCAGCCGATTCGCCCGCGACCTCGCCCGCCTGTGGTCGATTCGGGATTAAGCCATGCGGCACACATCCACAAAGATGCGGCAATTTACTTGCAGGACGTCTACAAGGGTCTGGAGCCCCATGTAAAGCGCGGCCAGGTCAAGCGGATTCGCGTTGTCCGAGAGATGGAGAAGACGGTGCGCATCGATCCGAGCCTCCGGGCCTTCGGGTTTCAGTTCCCGGTCATATCATGCGGGGCTACATACGCTGGCAAGATGGTCCTCGGCGAAGTGCCCGTGGAAGAGGACGGGTCAGCATATTTCCGCGTGCCTGCCGGCATGCCCATCTACTTCATGGCGCTGGACGGCGAAGGGCGGGCCCTCCAGCGGATGCGCAGCTTCACGCATCTGATGGCCGGCGAGGTCCAGGGCTGTGTCGGCTGCCATGAACCGCGCGGCCAGGCGCCAAAGCCTGTTCGACCGGCCGCCAGTCGCGTCGAGCCGCGGGACATTGAAACGCCCGAATGGGGTGTGCGGGGGTTCGATTATTCAAGTATCGTCCAGCCCGTGATCGATCAATACTGCACGACCTGTCATAATCCCGTCGACCGTGCCGGCAGGATCGACCTCTCGGCGAGCAAAACGGATTATTTCAACGTCAGCTACGATGTATTGGCTCGTGAACGTCAGGGACCTAAAGGAAGCCCTTACGTAAACTGGATTCCCACGTACAACGGTCAGGAACAGAACATCCTGGACGTTCGCCCGATGGCCTGGGGTTCGCCTCAAAGCCGATTGGCGCAGATCGTGCTGACCGGTCATCCGGACCAGGAAGGTCGCAGGCGATTCGAGATGGACGAAGCGAGTCGCCGGCGAATACTTGCCTGGATCGATCTGAATGTGCCTTATTACGGCAGCAGCGAGACTGCATACCCCGAACTGATCGGATGCAGATGGGTCTATCCGGAGAAGCTCGATGCAGTCCTGGCCGATGTCGGCAAACGGCGATGTGCCGGCTGCCACGAGGGCGGCAAGCCCCCCTTGCGGGAGTGGACAAGGATTACCGAGCCGCAATATAATGGATTCCTGATGGCTCCGCTGGCCAGGTCGGCAGGCGGGTGGGGTGCATGCGGAGAAGATGTGTTTGCATCAAAAGACGACATCGATTACCGTGCGATACTGGACACGTTCGTGCCGGTGGTCGAGATGCTTCGGCAGCGTCCGCGGATGGATATGCCCGGCGGTCAGCCGGCCGCCGCGGTCTGTCGCGACAGAAAATAAAAGAGTTACAAATGGGGGGCTTTGGGTAATGAGAATCGAGCTGATGTTTGGAAGGAGTTGTGGGATGCATTTGAGTGTCTTGCCCGCGATGTGCGTGTTTGCTTCGGCAGTAGCCGGCGCCGCCGTTGAAGAGTGCTATGTGAAAAAGGCGACATGGGCTGAAACTGTTATCGCCACGCGGCAGAACTACCAGCAGTCGGATACCAAAGCACAGTTGACCTTTGGCCCTTGGTATGTCACCTCGCCTATGGCGGCAAAGAACTTTGCCGATAATCATTTTGCGCCTGATCAGCCAATTGACCTCATGGCGAAACAGCGCAACAGAGCGGTCTGGTCGCAGAAGGCGTTTGCCGATGGCGTGGTCCACAAACTCCCCGGTCAGAACGCCGCCTCGACATATCTGTACCGTGAAATTGCAGCCGAACAGGCGGTCACGCTTGCCGCCGGATTCGGCAGCGACGACGGGATAGAGGTTTGGCTAAACGGAAAGAAGCTCCACTCCAATGATGTGCCGCGCGGCGTCGGGCCCGAGCAGGATCGTATTAACCTGGACCTGAAGGCGGGCAAGAATACCCTGCTGATGAAGATATATAACAGAACGGGCGATCATGGGTTCTATTTCGCGGCGGGCGCAAATCCATTGCTGCCGTTGTGGCGGCAGTTTGAGAGGGATTTTCCGACTGAATCCGGCTACGTGAAATCAGACATGGCGAGTTCGTACCTCACTTTCATTGTGGACAACGACGCGATCGAGACCCAGCAACAATTGCTAAGAGGGGTTCTGGAGGACATCGGTGCATTCGGGAAGAAACTGGCTGATCGTTTCGCGTCGCTTGCAGCCGACGACGAAGCGGCGGTTCTGGAACTCTACCTGGAAGCGTGCAAATACCGCAAAGGCGTTCAGAGTCTTGCGGCTGTGAATATTGTTGCGCTGCGGCGGGCGATTGAGGACTTGATCTGGACCTATGGCCAGAAGTATGCTGACGGCAGCGGATATCTGGCTCGGCTGGAGAAGGTCGAGCGTGCACTTGAAGAAGGGGCTGCCGGCGATATGGCCGTGGCGAACGAGGCCGTGGCACTGCAGCGCGAGGCGCTGCTGGCCAACCCGGCTATCGATTTCGACAGGCTCCTGATTATTCGCAGGAAGGCCGACCGGATCGGTCTGCCAGCCAACTGGCAGGGCAATTGCTCAATCAGCAAGACAGGTTATGACAACGAAATCGCATATCTTGACATGAAGGTCGACGGCCGCGTGACGACTCTCTACAAGCCGAAGAATACTGAATTCGTAGGCGACGTGGACCTCCATTTCGACGCAGACAGGATGCTCTTCTCAATGCCGGGCGGCAAGAACAACCGCTGGCAGATTTGGGAGATCGCCGCTGACGGCGGCGGCCTGCGGCAGGTATCCCTGGAGGACCATCCCGACGTCGACAACTATGACGCCTGCTATCTGCCGGACGGCAGGATCATCTTCGCATCGACGAGGTGTTTCGCGGGCGTACCCTGCGTCGGCGGAGCAGATTCCGTCGCCAACCTCTGCATAATGGATGCCGACGGACGCAACGCAAGGCAGTTGTGCTTTGACCAGGACCATAACTGGTCGCCAACCATGCTTAACAACGGACGGGTGCTGTACACAAGATGGGAATACTCCGACACCCCGCACTACTTCAGCCGCCTGCTGTTCTCGATGAACCCCGACGGCACCAATCAGGCGGAGTATTACGGAAGCAATTCATACTGGCCTAATTCCATGTTCTACTCGCGGCCCATACCCAACCACCCCACCAAGGTGGTCACAATAGTATCCGGGCATCACGGCGTTGCGCGGATGGGCGAACTGGTGATCCTTGACCCGGCCAAAGGACGCTTTGAGGCCGACGGCGTCGTGCAGCGCATCCCCGGCTACGGTCAGAAGGTCGAGCCCAAGATCGTGGACCAGTTGGTTGACAACTCATGGCCCAAATTCCTCCACCCTTATCCTCTCACCGACAAGCACTTCCTCGTCGCCTCACAGCCCCGCGGCGGCCACTGGGGCATTTACCTTGTCGACGTGTTCGACAATATGCTGCTCTTGAAGGAGGAGCCCGGCTATTGCCTGCTTGAACCTGTTCCCTTTCGCGAGACCGTTCGGCCCCCGGTCATCCCGGACCGCGTTGACCTAAAGGCCAAGGACGCACTCGTCTACCTCGTGGATGTATATACGGGCCAGGGACTCGAAGGCGTACCAAGGGGTGCGGTCAAGAATCTGCGCCTATACGAGTTTCACTACGGCTACCCAAATATGGGCGGCCACAAGCACATCGCCGTCGAAGGTGCATGGGACGTCCACCGTATACTCGGCACGGTGCCCGTATATGAAGACGGCTCAGCCTTCTTCCGCGTGCCCGCCAATACCCCCATAGCAATTCAGCCACTCGATTCACAAGGGCGGGCAATTCAACTGATGCGAAGCTGGTTCACTGCCATGCCCGGCGAGAGTGTCTCCTGCGTAGGCTGCCATGAAAAGCAGAACCAGGTCGCCCCTTCGCGTCAAACTATCGCCGCATTGCAGGAACCGGTCCACATCACTCCGTGGTTTGGACCGAGGCGGGGCTTCAGCTTCAAGCGAGAGGTCCAGCCGGTCCTTGACAAGTATTGCGTCGGCTGCCATGACGGTTCGCCCGGCCCCGCCGGACAGCCAAGGCCCGACCTTCGCGCAAAGGAGAAGAACGGCTGGGCCAATTTTACTCCCTCATATCTTGCGCTGCATCCCTACGTCCGCCGTCCCGGCCCGGAAAGTGATTATCACGTTTTGCCGGCCTATGAATACCACGCGGACACCAGCGAACTCATACAGATGCTCAAGAAGGGGCACTACAACGTCCGGTTGGACCAGGAGGCATGGGAGCGCCTCTATACGTGGATCGATCTGAATGTCCCCGACCACGGCACGTGGGGCGAGCACCAGGGTGTGCCAAGACAATTTGACGAACGACGGCTCGAAATGAGGCAACTCTATGCATACCGCGATGAAAACCCTGAGAAGATTCTTGCCGCCGAACCAAGACAGATTCAGTTCATCGAGCCCAAGCCCATGTCCAGTTTACCCACCTCCGAGATTACCGCACCAAATTGGCCCTTTGATTCAGGAACGGCAGCGCAGCGCCAGGCCGCAGCCGGCCACACGCAGAAGACCATCGACCTGGGAGGCGGCGTGACGATGGATCTTGTGCGGATTCCCGCCGGCGAGTTCGTCATGGGAAGCCTCGATGGAGGTGTCGACGAGATGCCCCTGAGCCGCGTGAACATCACAACTCCCTTCTGGATGGGCGTCATCGAAGTCACCAACGCCCAGTACAAGCAGTTCAACCCTGAACATTTCAACGGGTACATCGATCAGCACCACAAGGACCATACGCTTCCCGGCTATGCGATAAACGATCCGCAGCATCCGGCCGTCCGCGTCTCATGGCATGACGCGTTGGCGTTCTGCCGATGGCTCAGTGAACGCACCGGCCTGAAAGTCACTCTGCCCACTGAGGCCCAGTGGGAATGGGCCTGCCGCGGTGGTACCCAGACTGCCATGAACTTTGGAGACGTCGATGCCGACTTCGGAACCCACGCCAACCTTGCGGATGTCTCGATCAAGCTGCTGGCAGTCAGCGGGGTCAATCCGCAGCCGATATCGAATCCCAGCCGCTATGAGGACTTTATTCCCAAGATCGATTCGGTGAACGACGGCGAGAAGATCATGGCCCATGCAGGAAAGTACGCCCCCAACACATGGGGACTCAAGGACATGCACGGCAACGTCTGCGAATGGACACGAAGCGTCTACGCCTCCTATCCATACAATGACACCGACGGCCGCAATGAAATCGCCGCCGACGGAAAACGAGTAGTCCGGGGCGGCTCATGGTATGATCGCCCAATGAGAGCAACGTCCTCGTATCGTACGATGTACCAGCCGTACCAGAAAGTGTACAACGTCGGCTTCCGTGTGATTTGCGAGTAGTATACGCTGGCACGGATGCCGTTTTCTGCGAAAGGAGGTTGAGCTTATGAAACGCCGGGCAATCATGCTTACATTGCTTGCCCTTGTGGCCGTTTTGTCGGGATGTCGCAAGCAGCAGGCTGCACCGACCATGCCGGACCGGTGGAACGTCGAGCTCGTCAAGGTCGTCGAAGGTTTCGCCGTGCCCGAGTGCGCGCTCTATGACGCCTCGCGTCGGCAGCTCTATGTATCCAACATCGAAACCGCCGATAAGGGCTATTGGGTCGAGGACGGCACGGGGTTCATTACACTCTTGAGCCCTGATGGTGTCACAAAGAAGATGCGATGGGCTGACAGCACTCCGGACTCGCCCGTTCACGCCCCAAAGGGAATGGGAATTCTCAACGACTATCTGTACTTCGCCGATGTAACTGCGTTAAAGCGAGTGCCAATCGACGGCGGTCGCGTCCAGACCGTCGATCTGCCCGCCGCAAGACG
>JAWLHD010000097.1:0-10668 GCA_041690555.1 Anaerohalosphaeraceae bacterium | reverse complement strand
CGGGAACATCTGGATCTTGTTGTTGTAGAACAGGACCTGGTCGTTGTAGCCCTGCCGCGCAAAGGCAATCTTGTTTTCAGTGCTTGTCAGTTCCTCCTGCAGCGACAGGAAGTTCTGGTTGGCCTTCAGCTCCGGATAATTCTCGACCACTAACATGAACTTGCTCAAAGCGTCGCTGAGCATCCCCTCCGCCTGGGACGCCTGTTCCACCGTTCGCGCTCCCATCGCCTGGCTCCGTGCCTGCGTTATGCTTTCGAACGTCTGCCGCTCGTGCTGCATATAGCCCTTGGCTGTCTCGACAAGGTTGGGAATCAGGTCGTGCCGCCGCTTCAACTGAACGTCGATCTGCGACCACGCGTTGTCGACCTGGTTGCGAAGCCGAACCAGCGCGTTGTATATCCCGATCAAAGCAAAGATAACAACAAGAACAATCCCGCCGATGATAATCAATGGCCACATAGCAGTACTCCTTCCCGAAATTGCATTTGCCCCAAAACCGATACCGCATCGATGATAATATCACACATCCGGTAAGCGTCAACCCTTTTCCGCAGTTATACAGACGAACTGCTCTCGGGTATGTGACCATCTTTCTGGGATCTGCGATCGAAACGCTTACGCCCGGCAAGTCCATTACTCCTCATATTCGCCTGCCGAGCGTCCAATGTTCACCGGTTTGGTCGTTTCGAGGACTCCGGCGACAATGCCGAGTCGGCCCCCGCCGCCTTATAAGGACCATACCTGGCCTTAATGTGTTCGAGCCACCAGCGTATCCCCGGGTCGTCTTCTCCCCCGTAACCGCCGGCCCGGGCATTCGGACCATATGGCCCTGCACACTGAAGCCAGGTTGACGCCAGCATGTAGCCGTGCCCCGCCTCAAGGTGCGCATCCGTGCGGCGAATCTGGTCGGCCTTCATAGCCTCGCTGTACACGCCTATATTGATGTAGTTGTAGTATCCGTCGCGTTTACTGTAGCTGCCCCAGTACCCGCCCGGCGCGTTTGCCGGCGTTGCCTCGCTCTCAATATAAGGCCTGTCCTCCGGCCGCTCGCTGTGGTGAATCCCAAGATCCGCCTCCGCAGGGCACGGCCCACGGAAGTTAGTCGCAATCACGCACCTCGGATCAACCTCCTTGCCCGCAATCACCATCAGTCGATTGTCGAACTTCTTCGCCGCTCGAGCCATCCCCTCATTGTCCACGTCCACGAACACATTGCGGTAATCACGCTCCTTGAGCCACCGTACGGTATTTGCCACCGCCGCCTCGGCCTGCTTCTGTCCCCAGTCATCCCACTTGGCCCGGCTTGTGCTCCAGTACAGACACCCAACCAATACAACCATCCCCCGTGCGTCCGCCGCCTCGATAATCCGTCCCATACGCCCGGCATACACCGGATCGAGCGTCCCGTCCTCGCGATACCCCTTCACATCGCCGAATCGCGAACCCATGAAATACACGCTAACCGTGTTCACTCCGTACGCAGCATACTCGTCAAGGTGGTCAATCAGCGCATCGGTCGTTGCATCCGAAATCAGCGCGTTGGAACACCGCAAACCAATCACCAAAAACGGCTTGCCGTTAAGATACGTCTCTTTCCCCTCCACACTGAACACGTGCCGCCCGCCGCCGGCGGATCCGCAGACCGCCGCCAGCGCTGCCAGCATCACCTCTGCAAAAAACCTTCGCGCCGTGCCTCCCATAGTGTCCTCCTGCTAAAAAAACAGGGCGGGACCAACTGCCCCGCCCTGAAACGTCAACTCGCATTGTGCTTTGGCATGCCTGCCGGTGTTACTCTTTCAAAAAACGGTAGATCGTCGTATGCCGATACGTCTCGCCCGGCCGAAGCACCACCGAGGGCCACTCCGGCTTGTTCGGCGAATCCGGAAAATGCTGCGTCTCCAGGCAAAACGCCGCGTGCTTGTTGTAAACCGCGCCCTTGCCCTTGTTCGACCCATCCAAAAAGTTGCCCGTGTAGAACTGTACCCCCGGCTCGGTAGTCAGCACTTCCATCACACGCCCGCTCTTCGGGTCCGCCGCCCGCGCCGCAAGCGCCATCTCCCCGCCGCCGCTGTTCAACACGTAATTATGGTCATATCCGCCGCCCTGTACGTCCTTGATCCGCGCCCCGATCGCCGTCGGCTTCGTAAAGTCCATTACCGTCCCCGCCGCAGGCGCCAATTGACCCGTCGGTATCAAACCCTCGTCCACCGGCGTATACCGATCCGCTGCAATCATCATCATGTGATCGAGAATATCACCCGAATCATGCCCCGCCAGATTGAAATACCCGTGATGCGTCAGGTTCAAAATAGTCGGCTTGTCGGTCGTCGCCGTATAGTCGATCTTCAGCTCGTTGTCGTTGGTCAGCTCGTAAACCACTGTGCTCGTCAGCGTCCCGGGATACCCTTCCTCCATGTCCGCGCTCACATACGTCAGCTTCAACCCCACGCTGGCCGCCTTTTTCACCTCCTCCGCCTTCCACACCTTCTTGTCGAAGCCCTCGATGCCGCCGTGCAAATGGTTCGGCCCGTTGTTCGTGGCAAGAGTATACTCAACGCCGTCCAGTGTGAACTTACCATTGGCGATCCGGTTGCCATACCGCCCGATCAGCGCCCCGAAATAAGGATGCCCCGCCTCATACTCCGCCAAAGTCTTGAATCCGCAGACGATATCCGCCATCTGCCCGTCCTTGTCCGGCATATACAATTCCGTGACAATACCCCCATACGTCGCAATCTTCGCCTTGGCGCCCTTGGCGTTGACTAATGTATACAGCTCGACCGCCTCGCCCGCCTTCGTCGTCCCCCAGCTTTCCCTGGTTATACCCATAGTTGGCTCTTCCTTATCAACCTTGACATTGCAGCCGCTCAAACAAACCGCCAGACCAAGCAAAACCCAAATCGTCTTCATAGCCGTCTCCTTAAATCATTCGACATTACGCTCATTGCTCATTCCCCCGCCGCCAAACATCTCCTTCAATAAGGCCTCAACCTTATGCTCCTCATCGAAATCCGCCCCGGCAAATATGTCTTCAAGCTCCCCCTTGTCAAACCACAGCCCGTCTGCCTTGCGGCACCTGTCGATCAGCACCCTCCGCTCTTCGGGTCCCACCCAAACCTTCTCCATCTTCTTCAAACAAATTGGGCACTTCCGAGACCGCTCCGTACATCCCGCCGCCGCGACAAAAGAAGCCACCACCGCACTGGCCTTCTCCGAATCCCCCAACAGCATCTCCAACTCGCCCGCGTCCAGCCATATCCCCCCGCAAGCCAGACAGTGATCGATCTCAACCTCGTCAAGCTCAAGCGTAATCATCGCCTCACGGCAAACCGGACAATCCATAATCACCTCAAATAACAGAATGCCGACTATCCTAACCCCCGTTCCAGCCCGCGTCAACCCTGAACCCGCGACGCTTTCCATGCCTGGCGCGCCATGTCCGATTTTTTTATACAAAAAAAATTGACTTCGCGGGCAATAGGGGTATAGTTAAGTGGGTGTGGAGGTTATCGTCGGCTGTGCGGCATCCGCGGGGAATGTAAATGTCGGCTTGTTTCGGAGGAAAGTACCATGCCAAACGTAATCACCATTTCTGTAGTATGCCTGTCCGTCAGCGCGGCCTGTCTGGGTCGCACCATCACCATAACGCCCGACGGCTCAGGTGAGTACGGAACCATAAAGGCGGCCGTCAGTGCCGCCGCCTCTGGCGACGTCATCGTCCTGGCCGATGGTGTCTACAACGGGCAGGGCAATCGCGACATTAATTACTATGGCAAAGCAATCACAATCCGAAGTGAGAATGGCGCCGAGACCTGCATAATTGACTGTGAGAAACTGGGAAGGGGGTTCACTTTCCAAACCGGTGAGAATCAGATGTCCGTTCTGGATGGAATAACTGTCGTTAACGGCATGGCAACCTGGGCCGGCGGCATTAACTGCGACAGCAGTCCTTTGATTCGCAATTGCCGTCTGATCGGCAATCGGGCGATCGGCGTTTACCACGAAGGCGAAGACGGCGACGCAATGCGAATAACTGCAAGTCCGCGACTTGTCAACTGTGTTTTCGTCGATAACTTCTCCGACATTCACCCTAACATCTTCGCACCGACCGGCGACCCCGTGTTTGAGCGGTGCCGTTTTGTCAATTCCGGTGTCAAGATCGGCTCCAACGGCTATGGCGGAAAATGGAAAGGCACATTCAGATATTGCGTCTTCGACATTCGACCACAGGCGGAGTTTTTCTCGTGGGCAATCGAAACCTACGTCGGCTATTACCAGTCCTCGGGCGAAATTGTCGTTGAGAACTCGATCTTTCAATGTTTGGGGGGCGTCTACCTTGCCGAACAGGCCTATGCACCCGGCCTCAAGGGCGTCATAAGGAACAATCTGTTCATCGCCTCAAATCCAGGCGCCGGATCGGGAATATACTACAGAACGCACAAGTCGCTGCCGCAGGTTACCGGCAACATAATCACCGGCTTCCGGGCCGGTCTGGATTTCACATACTCCAGCATCTTCTCACAGAGAATGGCGCGCATATCCCATAACAATGTCTGGCACAACACATACAACGGCTGGATGGATGAGATTCGAAATGAGATTGATTTGTCCGGGCTGCAAGGACACGTGTCCGCCGATCCGCTGTTTGTCGATCCCGCCGCCGGCAACTATGCCCTCTCCGCCAATTCGACCTGTGTAGATGCGGGCAATCCCCAGTTTGTTGCCGCCGCCGGTGAAACCGACTTTGCCGGCAACCGGCGCGTTGTCGACGGCAATTGCGATGGAACGGCTGTCGTGGACATCGGCCCGTATGAATACGCACCTCAAAACCAGGCCCCCGTTGCAGACGCGGGCGCCGATATTTCGGCCTATGCATGGATCGACGGTCTCGCTGAGGTTATGCTGGACGCTTCAGCATCTTACGACCCCGACCAGGACACACTGCACTGCCGATGGCTGCTGGACGGCTTCGAAATAGCCGCCGGGCTGCAAGTGCCGGTAATCCTGGAACCCGGCGAATATGCGATCGTCCTGGAGGTGTCCGACGGCCTGGAAACGTCGACGGATGAGCTGATCGTCTACGTTATCCCGGCAATGCAGACGCATCTGGTGATCGCCCCGCCCGTAATCAACCTCGCCAGTCAGGTTCGTGCCGTCGTCGCCATGCTGCGGTTGCCGGATTACGTCGATCCCGGCGACATTGATCCTGACTACGGCCTCATGCTCGAACCAGGCAGCGTGCCTGCCAAACTTTGGCGCGCCTTGCGCGAGAAGGGACAGGCCGGTCTCCTGGCAATGTTCGACCCGGACGGAATAATCGATGCACTCGGTGACGGCAGTGTCGACGTATCCGTTGTATGCCGGCTTGCCTCAGGGCAATACGTCTACGGCACAACTCGCATCCGGGTAATAAATCCGCCGAAAGGCCCTAAAAGCCCCGCCAACAAGGCGCGGGTGGCGCCCGAGCAGAAGCCCGTTGGGCCCCGCATTACGAAGTGAAGTAATCGCCAACATAGCGTCCGAGCGTGCGTGTCAGCCCAGCGTGAACGGTGATGTATCGATCACACGGCCGCAATAAAGGCACACCGCGTGCCTCGGCGATACAGTACGCCCGCAGTCAGGACAAACCACCGCCTTGCGCTGGTTCTTGCCGTCCGCCACACCGTCGCGCAGGTCCACTTCCTCCAGCTTCTTATAGAGCTGCTGGTCCGTCCAGCCGTGTTCGTCCCGAAGCAATTCCCAAAGCGACTCGCATATCAGCAGGCTCTTGGCCAGATTCGCTTCTAACACCTTGAACTTCTGCTGCGTATTCCGCGCTATGCTCTCGGCCCGAGCGGCGCCGTTGCCTATGGGCGCCGCTGCTTCACGCTCAAGCTTACCCATCGCCATCATGAATGGTTTAAGCATAACTCATCCTTTCAATCACTGTCTGGACTTCGCAAGCTCGTCCAGCTTTTCCGTGAGGGCTTCGATCTGCGCCTTGTATTCCTTCTCCTGCTTATCTATCTGCAGCAGCATCTTCAACTGGTTCATGGCCGCCTGGTCGGCCGACTTCATCGCCGTGTCGCGGTCTGCCGTCAGCTTTTTTACCGCCTCCTTGAGGCTGTTGATCTCCACCTGTGATACGGCTTCGGCTGCCGCCAATTGCGTACGTACGGCTGTGAGTTGCTCGTTGGCCTCCGTCAGCTTCGCTTCGAGTTCCCTGCAGCGGTCCTCGGCGACCCTCGCGTCGGTCCGTGCTTGTTCCAGTTCCTGGCGGTCTTTTTCACATCCGCCGAGCATCACAAACGCCAACAGGGATACTGCAAGCAGCGAAATCGTCGTCTTCTTGTTCATTTGATGATCCTTTCAGGAATAATATTTCAAGGCGGCATTGTATCCGTTCCGGCCGCCCACGGGCAAGGTGAATCTGCCGCGAACCCCGACGCCGCAAGAAGGCCTTGCCGCCTGTAGCATCTGCGCCGGCTGGAGGGCTTTATTTCCCGCCGACGATATTCTATAATGCAAAACGTGCAAAGGGAAAAACGGATTATGTTGCGAAAACGAGGTACGTGTATGCGAATCAAGGTATTTGCCGTTGCCTGTGGCATTGTTCTTCTGACCGGCTTTTGCCATGCCCAGGGAGCCCTCCGTTGCGGAACCCTGCGGTGCGAGTACCGGACTGACACCCTGGGAGTCGACACTGCCCAGCCGCGCCTGAGCTGGACGCTCCAATCGGACAGTCGCAGCCAGGTCCAGTCGGCATTTCAAATCATGGTGGCCTCGACGCCCGATTCGCTCGCCGCCGATGACGGCGACCTTTGGGATTCCGGCAAGGTCTTCTCCCGCGACAATGTACATGTCGTCTATGACGGCCTTCCCGTCCGGTCGTTCACGCGCTGCTTCTGGAAGGTCAGGGTGTGGGACGCCGTCGGCCGGCCCTCGCCGTGGAGCGAGCCCGCGTGGTGGGAAACCGCAATGCTCCAACCCGCCGACTGGGAAGCCCAATGGATAACCGACGGCAAACCACTCCCGACGCGTGATGAGGATTTCTATCTGGACGACCCGGCGCCCGTTTTTCGCAAGGCATTTGCGCTCGACAAAACGCTCAAAAGCGCTCGTCTGTGTATCACCGGATTGGGCTGCTACGATGCATACATCAACGGCAAACCCGTGGGCGATGCGGTTCTCGATCCCGGATGGACAGCTTACTCCCAGCGGGTCCTGTACTCAACGTATGACGTCACCGACCTTGTGAGGCAGGGGGCCAACGTCCTTGCGGTAATGTTGGGCAACGGCTGGTATAACCCGCTTCCCATGCGTCTTTGGGGTCGTATCAATCTGCGAGATGCCTTGATCACGGGTCGCCCCCGTTTGCTGGCCCAGCTTCGAGTTACACATGCCGACGGCACGATCACAACGGTTGTAACCGATCACACATGGAAAGTCGCCGAAGGGCCGATCTTACGCAACAATATCTACCTTGGTGAGGTGTACGACGCGCGCAGGGAGCGGGCCGGCTGGAATAACACGGGCTTTGACGATAGCGCCTGGGGCAACGCAAAGGTGGACGACGCGCCGATCGGCCGGCTCCGTGCTCAGGATCAGCCGCCCGTCAGGATTACAAAGACCGTTCGAGCCGTGAAGATGACGCAGGTCAGGCCTGGAATGTACATCTTCGATATGGGGCAGAATTTCTCCGGCTGGGTACGGCTTCGCATCCGTGGCCAAGCCGGCGCCAGGGTGAAGATGCGATTCGGCGAACTGCTCAACAAGGACGGTACGTTGAACGTCCTTTCCACGGTGTGCGGCCAGATCGGTCAGCCCTGGTGCAAAGGCGGACCCGGTGCGCCCGCCGTTGCCGATCAGGCTGACACATACATCCTCAAAGGCGGCGGCGAAGAGGTATACACGCCCCGGTTCACGTGGCATTGCTTTCGATACGTGGAACTGACCGGCTGGTCCGGCCCGGTCAGCCTGGACATGATCGAGGGGCTGCGCCTCAACGCTGCTCTGCCCGAGGTGGGGACCTTCGCCTGCTCCAATGAGATGTTCAACCGGCTCCAGGAGGTGGTTCAGTGGACCATCCTCAGCAACGTCTTCAGCGTTCAGTCTGACTGCCCGGGGCGTGAACGGTTCGGCTACGGCGGCGATATCGTTGCCTGCAGTGAAGCAGTCATGCTCAATTACGACATGGCGACGTTCTACGCCAAGGCTGTCCGCGACTTCGCCGATGCAGCCCAGCCCGACGGCGGTCTCACTGAAACTGCCCCGTTTGTCGGAATTTACGACAAAGGCCTCGGCGGCAAATCCGGACCGATCGGCTGGGGCGCCGTGCACCCTATGCTCCTCTGGCAGTTACACCAGTACTACGGCGACAAGCGGCTCATCGCAGAACAGTATGAAACCGCCAGACGATGGATTGAGTTTCTGCGTGCAAATGCCAAAGACCACCTCATCTCCGTGGGTATCAGTGATCACGCTTCCGTCGCCCCCAAACCCGAGGCGCTCACGAGTACCGCATTTTATTACTACAACGTGCGGCTGTGCTCCCGGCTCGCCGAGGTCCTGGGCAATGTCGCCGACGCGAAGGCATACGCCCGGCTCGCCGAGCAGATCAAGGCTGCGTTCAACCGGAAGTTCTTCGACGCGTCCACCGCCAAATACCATACCGGCACCCAGGCCTGCCAGGCATTTGCCCTCTACATGGACCTCGTGGAGCCGGACCATCGCACCCGTGTACTCGATGCACTTGTGAAGAATATCACAGTGGACTGCAAGGGACATCTGTCGACCGGCATCTTCGGCACCAAGTACATGCTGCACGTACTCACCGAAGGCGGCCGCGCCGACACCGCCTGTACGGTTGCAGACCAGCGCACCCGGCCGGGATGGGGATACATGCTCGCCAACGGCGCAACGACCCTCTGGGAGGAATGGGACGGTTCGCATTCGCACAATCATCCCATGTTCGGCTCCGTCAGCGAATGGTTCTATAGGGCCATCGCCGGAATCAATCCTCATCCCGATGCCGTGGCCTTCGACCGCATCATCATATCCCCCAGGATAGTCGGCGATCTCACCTGGGCCGAAGGCGCCTATGACTCCGTCCGAGGTGCGATTCGAAGTCAATGGCGCCTCGAAGACGGCGTCGTTCACATGAACGTAACCATTCCCCCAAACACCAGAGCCCTCGTCCATGTGCCCGCCGACGCCGCTGACGACATTACCGAAAGCGGCAGGTCGGTCGTCGAAGTGAAAGAACTCACTCTTGTCTCACGCAGCCCTGACAGTGCCGTCTTTGAGATTGGATCAGGAACTTATGCGTTTACCTCCGGCAGGCCTCGCGCCGCCGCCAAAACAAAGTAACTGAATTTCGAAAGGTCTCCCAATGTCCCTAATACGAAACGCCATTATCCTCGGTTTGATCGTCTTTGCAGCATACTGCACAAACCCTGCATGGGGGGTATCCATCGCCCGCAACGGAGATGCCGCAGCCGTTATTGTAGTACACCCCGACGACGCGCCGCCGGTCAAACATGCCGCCGCCGAATTACAGCATTTGCTGCATGAGATTACAGGTGCCGACATTGTAATCCAGGACCAGTTCCGACGCGGTGTCAGCAATCTGGCCGTGGGCCCGATGGCCGCCAAACTGCTCGACCCCGATTTCTCCACCGATGACTTGGGAACCGACGGCCTCATAGTTCAGTCCAAAGCCGCCAACCTCATCCTCGCTGGCGACCATCCGCGCGGCACCCTCTATGCCGTCTATACGCTCCTCGAAGACGTCATCGGATGCCGCTGGTGGTCCTCCACCGTAAGCACAATCCCCAAAAAGCCCACGCTGACTTTTGACAATCTGAACATTCGCTGCACACCGCCGCTGGAGTATCGCGAGGTCTACTGGACCGACGCCTTCGACGGCGACTGGTCAGTCCGCAACCGCTGCAACGGACACGGACATCGCCTCGACGAAAAACGCGGCCGCCGAAACATCTACGAAGGCTTCGTGCACACCTTTTTCCCGCTCATCCCGCCCGCGAAGTATTTCCAAACTCACCCCGAATGGTTCAGCGAGATAAACGGCAAACGCCGACACGAGCACGCCCAGTTGTGCCTCACCAATGAAGAAATGCGAGCTGAACTCATCAAGAACCTTAAGGTGCGCCTCCGCAACAACCCCGCCGCGACCATCGCCTCCGTCTCCCAGAACGACTGGTACGGCTTCTGCACATGTCCTGAATGCGCCGCCGTCGACGCCGAAGAAGGCTCCCATGCCGGCACGCTCCTGCGTTTCGTAAACGCCGTCGCCGCCGAAATCGAACCCGAATTCCCCCACGTCGCCGTCAGCACACTCGCATACCAGTACACCCGCAAACCCCCAAAATTCGTCCGCCCCCGCCAAAACGTCATCGTCCGCCTCTGCAGCATCGAATGCTCATTCAGCAAACCCCTCGCCGACGAACGCAACAAATCCTTCCGCGACGACATAATCGGCTGGTCCAAGATCTCAAACCGTCTCTACATCTGGGACTACACAACCAACTTCCAGCACTACTTCCGACCCCATCCCAACCTCCGCGTCCTCGGCCCCAACGTCCGCTTCTTCGCAGATCACGGCGTAAAAGGAATCTTCGAGCAGGGCGCATACACCAGCCTCGGCGCCGAAATGGCCGAACTCCGCGC
>JAWLHD010000096.1:0-10690 GCA_041690555.1 Anaerohalosphaeraceae bacterium | reverse complement strand
ACCGTGGCAGGCGGAACTGAAGGCGAGATCTTCGCCGGCGGTGTCGCCCGCGAGGATGAATGAGGCGGTGCCCATAGTGCCGCCGATGAGGACGGGCTGGCCGACATGGCGGTATTCGGCGGGGACGTCTGGATGGCCGGGGCCCCAGGCGCGGGTTGCGCCTTTGCGGTGGACGTAGAGGCGTGTGGGGCGGCCGTTGAGGGCGTGCTCTTCGAGTTTGCAGGTGTTGTGCGAGACGTCGTAGAGGAGGCGGATGTCGGCTTTGGCGTGCAAATCCTGGAACGCCTGGCGGACGAGGTGGGTGAGAATCTGGCGGTTGGCGAGTGCGCAGTTGATGCCGCTTCGCATGGCGCCGAGGTAGCTTTGGCCGACGGGGGAATTGATAGGGGAGCAGGCGAGTTCGCGGTCGGGGAGGGTGATTCCGTATTGGGGGGCCGTCTGCACCATGCGTTTAAGAAAATCGGTGCCGATCTGGTGGCCGAGGCCGCGCGAGCCGCAGTGGATGGAGATTACAATATCGCCTTGATGTATGCCAAAGGCTTCGGCGGCGGCGAGATCGTAGACTTCGACGACCTGCTGGAGTTCGAGGTAGTGGTTGCCTGAGCCGAGGGTGCCCATCTCGTTTTTCTGCCGTTCCTTGGCATGTTCGGAGACCTGCGAAGGGTCGGCATCGGCCATGCAGCCGTTTTCTTCGGTGAGTCGGAGGTCTTCGGGCGTGCCGTAGCCGCGGTCGACAGCCCACTTGGCGCCGCCGGCGAGCACGTCGTCGATGCCGGATTTGGTGAGGCGGACGTTGCCGGTGCTGCCGACGCCGGCGGGTATGGCGTGGAAGAGGGCTTCGGCGATCTGCGATTTTACGGGGACGACATCGTCGACCGTGAGGCCGGTGCGGAGGGTGCGGACGCCGCAGGAGATGTCAAAGCCAACGCCGCCAGCGGAGATGACGCCATGTTCGGGGTCGAATGCGCCGACGCCGCCGATTGCGAAGCCGTAGCCCCAGTGTGCGTCGGGCATGGCGAAGGAGGCCTTGACTATGCCGGGAAGCGTCGCGACGTTGCGGATCTGGTCGGCGACTTTGTCGTCCATGCCTGCGATGAGGTCGGCGGTGGCGTAGATGAGGCCGTCGACGTGCATGCCGCCCGTGCGCTCGATGAGCCAGGTTGTGTCGGTGCGGCGTTTTACGAGTTTTCTGTCCATAGTGCAATTTTCCATTTTCTATTTACGGTTTTCTATTTGGCTGCGGCGCGGGCGGCCATTGAAAGAGCATGGGCAGGATGCCCACGCCACCATGGGCAGGATGCGCGTGCCACTGTTAGACGTCGACTACGCATTGGGCTATCCATTTTTTGTTTTCGTGTGCGACTTTCAGTTGGGTGTAGGTTGCGCCTTTGACTTCGACGGCGGTTTCATGGCGTTCGGGGTCGGCCTTTTCGCCCCAGGCGGTGGCGGCCAGGACGTCGCCTTCAAGGTGCACCTCGAAGCGGCTGAAGATCATGCCCTTGACGGCCATTTCATAGATGAGGGCGTTTAGCCAGTCGACGAAGAGGAGTTCGCGGTCTTCGCATTCACGGCGGACTTCGACTGCTTCGGTTGGTTTGACCTTGTCGGGCGAGCCGATGACGGCCATGAGGGCGTATGCGGCCTCGGCGAAGGCCTCGTCGAGTGTGTCGCCGATGCCGCGGACGCCGATATCCGCCTGGTGATGAAAGTGTTCCCACATACCGTTTCTCCGTGCCGAGTGTCACCAGCCACTTGCGCTTTGCCCCAGCGCCGCCACTCGTTCTTGTCTGTTTTCTTCTTGTCTAATTATATTACTGAAAAAAGTCGCGGCAATAACCAATTGTTTTATCGGCCGGCATCCGGTAGACTTTTGCAGGTAATGGAATGTCCCGGCTTTGCTCCCAGGCGGCCCTCGTGATTCGCGGCGGCGGGGTGTGCCGAGTGCAGGGGCGTTGATGACAGTGCAGAATTCCAAGGCGTGGAACGAGAGATGGTTTCCATTGGTGCGATGATTCGGGCCCGCGTGCTGTGGGCGGTTTTTTTTGTGCTGGTGCTGGCTCCGATGGCTTTGGGTGATGCCGGGACGCCCCTGATGTTGATGGGGTTTCTGCGTTTGGTGTTCATTAATATTGTTATAGGTGTGGGCGAGGGGCTGGCGATTGCGCTGGTTTTCAGGACCGGGATCCTTCGCAGCATCGGGATCATGCTGTTGGCCAACTATTTTTCGTGGCTGGTCGGCGAGGTCGGACTGCTGCCGCTTGCGGCGGTTTACGGCGAAAGGATTCTTGGCGAGCGTCCGTTATATCATGTGCTTGCTTTCATGAAGTACCTGATCGGGGCTGCATTGCTTATGTCTGTTGCGCTCGAATGGCCGCTCTGTTTCTGGGTGTGTCGCAGGAAGAAGGGCCGCATTGCCAAGTCGATTATCGCCGCTTTGGGGGTGAACCTTGTTTCCTATGCGGTACTCGTCTGGCTGTACATGGGGGTGAGCGGGACGACGGTGCTGACGCGGTTGACGCCGGAGCCGTCGCTGGAGTTTGCCGTGAGCAAGGATGCGTGGGTTTATTATACTTCAAGCGGAGAACTTGCCCTGAATCGGATCCGCATCGATGGGACCGGGCGAGAAGAGGTGCTGAGCGGTGCTGAGATGCGCGACAGGGGCTTTCGCGAGCCGCAGCATTTTCATTACGGAAGCAAGACGCCGCTTATCTGGTTGTATGTAAAGAAATCGGAAAACGGCCGTCTCGACTTATGCTGCGACGTCTACGACGAGCAGACCGTACTTCTGGCCGGTTTCGCGCCATCGTCGGCGAAGGTGGGCGTGGTCAAGGAAGACGAAATACCGCCCTGGTTTGGGCCGTATTTCGCGGTCGATCTGGGCAGCTCCGGATGGGAGGTCTGGACGGGTGAATGGGCCGTGGAAGGACTCTGGGCGAAAAAGGGTAATATGGAAAAACGGCTGGGTCTGGAACTGCCGTTTTTGAACTGGTACACGTCTTTTGCGACTGTTTTGCCCGGGGACCAGGTGGTTTATCAGCTTGGGAACCAGATCGTGCTGGTCGACCTGAATGCGGACAAGATCGGGGTGATCACAAAAGGTTACAGCCCGGTGGTTGTTCTGGAGCGCGAGGCGCCTTTTGTACGGGTGACGGACTCCGATATTCAGCCCGAAGAACAGGGCAATCCATGAAACCACGGATTGCCCTGTTGACATGTCGTTGACGCAGCCGCCAGTTTCTAATAGCGGTAGTGGTCGGGTTTGTAGGGGCCTTGCGGTTTTATACCGAGGTAGTCGGCCTGTTCTTTTGTCAACTTTGTGAGCTTTGCGCCGAGTCGGCCGAGGTGGAGGCGGGCGACCTCTTCGTCAAGCTCCTTGGGCAGCGTGTAAACCTTCTTTTCGAGCTTGTCTTTGGCTAACATCATCTGGGCGAGGCACTGGTTGGTGAAGCTGTTGCTCATGACGAAGCTCGGGTGGCCGGTGGCGCAGCCGAGGTTGACGAGGCGGCCTTCGGCAAGGAGGATGATGGAGCGGCCGGACTTTAGCGTCCACTTGTCGACCTGCGGCTTGATGTTTTCGACGGTGCATTGGGGCGTGTCGTGGAGATAGCTGGTCTCGATCTCGCTGTCGAAGTGGCCGATGTTGCAGACGATGGCTTCGTTTTTCATCTGCTCCATGTGTTGGCCGGTGATTACATTGCAGCAGCCGGTTGCAGTGATGAAAATGTCGCCGAGTAAGGCGGCTTCGTCCATAGTGGTTACCTGGTAGCCTTCCATGACGGCCTGGAGGGCGCAGATGGGGTCGATCTCGGTGATGAGGACTCGGGCGCCGAGGCCTCGCATGGACTGGGCACAGCCCTTGCCGACGTCGCCGTAGCCGCAGACGACGACGACCTTGCCGGCGACCATCACGTCGGTCGCCCGCTTGATGCCGTCGGCCAGGGACTCGCGGCAGCCGTAGAGATTGTCGAACTTGGATTTGGTGACGGAGTCGTTGACGTTGACGGCGGGGAAAGGCAGCTCGCCGGTCTCGGCCATCTGGTAGAGGCGGTGCACGCCGGTTGTGGTTTCCTCGGAGACGCCGCGTATATGGGCGGCGATTTTCGTCCATTTCTTCGGATTGTGGCGGTGGCTGAGGCGGAGGCGATCCATTACTATGCGCATCTCCTTGTTGTCGTGTTCCTTCTCAAGCAGGGAGGGATCTTTTTCGACTCTGATGCCCTGGACGACCATGAGCGTGGCGTCACCGCCGTCGTCGACTATCATGTCGGGGCCGGAGCCGTCGGGCCAGGTGAGGGCCTGTTCGGTGCACCACCAGTAATCCTCCAAGGTCTCGCCTTTCCATGCGAAGACGGCGCTGCGGCCGGCCTTGGCGATGGCGGCTGCGGCGTGGTCCTGCGTGGAGAAGATGTTGCACGAGGCCCAGCGGACGTCGGCACCGAGGATTTCGAGCGTTTCGATGAGCATGGCGGTCTGGATGGTCATGTGGAGACTGCCCATGACCTTCAGGCCTCGGAGCGGCTTTTCCTTGCCGTATTTCTCGCGGACGGCCATCAGGCCGGGCATTTCATTCTCGGCCAGTTGCATCTCTATACGTCCCCACTCGGCGAGCGAGATGTCGGCGACCTTGTACTTAAGTGTTGCGTCGATGTCGACAATGGTTTTACCAGCCTCTGCTGTCTGCATTTCCAATCCTCTCAATCAATCTGTGAACATACGCTTTGCAGAGTATATCCGCGAGGGCAACCTGCCACAACCGGTTATTCAGGCATATCGGCTGATTTTGCAGCCGAAAAAGGCACGTTCCTTGCGTTTTCGCGGAAGTCCACGAGCCATCGGCCCGGAGTCATTAGGTCGAAGTCCCATGCGGTCACAGTAAATGGCGGTTTGACTTGTGTTATCAGGGATGTAGATTGTGGTTGGAAATCGCACTACCTTAGCATGAATATTATCTGAACTGATGGACTGACTGCCATGAAGAACCGCGAACTTACCATTGGCTGCATTCCGTTTTCAGTATTGTGCGTGTTTTTCTTGACGCCGGTGTACGGCGACAAGATCACAGGCTGGGGCAAAACGCCTGCAGCGAATCCGCCGATTGGAAATGTCATTGACATAGCCGCAGGCAAGGCCCACGGTGTTGCATTGCTCAGCAACGGCAGTATTATCGGGTGGGGCAGCAATAACGATTATGAAGGCAATTACGCGGGTCAGGCGGATGCGCCGGGGGGTAATGACTTTGTGGCGGTTGCGGCGGGCGGCTATCACAGTCTGGGGCTAAGGTCCGATGGGACGATAGCGGGGTGGGGCAGCAATCTGGATCGGGATAACAATTTCGCGGGTCAGGCGACGCCGCCGGAGGACAGCGACTTCGTGGCGATCGCGGCGGGGCGGTATCACAGCCTTGCCTTGAGTGCCCACGGTAGAATAGTTGTTTGGGGGGACGCCAATTTCGGCCTTGCCGATGTGCCGGACGGGCAGGGCTTTCGTGCTATTGCCGCCGGGGTGATTCACAGTGTCGCGCTGGCGAGCGACGGCAGTATCGTTGCGTGGGGCAGCAATAATTGCGGCCAGACGGATGTGCCGGCGGGTGCGGATTATACCGCAGTGGCGGCAGGCGGCTGGCATTGCCTGGCGCTGAGAAGCGACGGCAGCATAGCTGGATGGGGGGGCAATTGGAGCGGGCAGGCCACGCCGCCGGCGGGTTATAACTACATTGCCATCGCGGCAGGAGACAATCACAGCATCGCACTCAGGGCAGACGGCAGCGTAGCAGCCTGGGGCGACAATTCGCAGGGACAGGCAAGCGCGCCTTTGGTGGCGGCCTTCACGTCTGTTGCGGCGGGTGAAGGCTACAGTCTGGCCTTGCAGCGGATATGCGGATTCATCGTGCCCGGCGACGTTAATAATGATTGCCGCGTGAACCTTTATGATCTGCTTGTGCTGGCGCAGAACTGGCTGGTTGACTGCACCACTTCACCACCGGATGAGGCCTGCATTCCACAGCATGAGTGAAGCGGCGGGACATTTGTGCCGAATATATGACCGGCCTGGGCGGTTTTGTGCGTTGGCTTGCGTAATGGAATTTTGAAGAATTGGTGTTGACAAACTGCGCCCGAGTAGGTAATCTATTGGCAAATGAAGCGGAATAGCGCTTACAACCTGATCAACTGGTGGTGGCCTGTCGAAATCCTCGACAGGTGAGCGGTATCCTGCTGTAACTGAAAACCGTAAATGCTTCCAAAGCAGCCTGTCGAGAGAGAGGTTGCTTTTTTTGTGTTTGTGCTGAAGTGTAGATAAAACGATGCGATAATATAGAAAAGGATAGGCGATGGACAACTACAAACAGTTTATTCGAGAGGCCGAACCGGGACGAATAATCCCGATCGTGCGTGAAGTGGAGATGGACTGCCCGGTCCGGTTCTTCGCCAGACTTTCCGACTATGGGCGAAAAAAGGATTGCTGCCTTTTTGAATCACGGGAGCACCTTTCCGGCTCGCAGGAGGGGGAACTGACCTTCGGCACGGCGAACCCGGCTCTTTATGTTACCGGTACGGGGTCGGACTTCCGGATCGAGGCCTTGACGGCGACGGGGCGGCGGATGATCCGGTATCTTGCCTCGGATGCGAGGCGCTTTGCGTTCTGCAAGTCAATCGAGGTGACCACCGACTCGATCACGGGCACGCTCAACCAGGTCGAGCAGACTATGGACGAGCAGAGCCGCCTTAAGAGCACCAACCAGATGGATGTTATCAGGGCGGTAGCGTTTGCGTTCGAGCTTGCCAGCAAGCCGTTTCGGGTAACGTGCGGGCTGCTGGGCGCGATCAGCTACGACTTTGTCGACCAGTTCGAGAAACTGCCCGCCAACGAAAGCGACATCCTGGGCAATCCGGACTACGAGTTGTACTTCGCGGACAATATCTTTCTGATGGACCATGCGACGCATCGCGGGTACGTGGTTGTCAACGTCATGGTTACCGACGACGACCGCGACGAGATCGTCGCCGATGCGCGGCAGTGCTTCGACTACTACTTCAACATGGCCAACATGAGCGATCCCCGGGCGAGAGAAATGGGGGGCGAGACGGCTGAACCGGTCAGCGACACCACGCAGGCGGAGTACGAGGAGATGGTCCGCACCGCCAAGCGGCATATTCTTGACGGCGATATCTTCCAGGTTGTGCTCAGCCGGACGCTGTCGCAGCACTGCGGTGAAGAACCCTTGGACGTGTACCGGCGGCTGCGCGTGCTCAACCCGTCGCCTTACATGTTCTATCTGAACACGCGAAACACGATACTTACCGGCGCCAGCCCGGAATTGAACCTGCGTGTTGGCGGTGCGGACAAGCGCGTGGTGGAGATTCGGCCGATCGCGGGCACCAAGCCGCGGGGCCGACTGAACGGGCGGATCGATCCGGATACGGACGTTCGTTACGAGGCGGAACTCAAACTCGACCACAAGGAACTGGCCGAGCACATGATGCTGGTCGATCTGGCTCGAAACGACATCGCCCGGGTAGCTGACGCCGGCAGCCGACTGGTCAACGAGATGCTGATCACCGAGAAGTATGAATCCGTCATGCATCTGGTCAGCAACGTGCGCGGGGTCCTCCGGTCGGATCTGGACGCACTTAGTGCGTATCTTGCGACGATGAACATGGGAACGCTCACAGGGGCGCCGAAGATCGAGGCAATGAAGATCATCCGGCGGCTGGAGAAGAACAAGCGGGGCTACTACGGAGGTGCGGTTATGTATCTTACCGTTGACGGGCGATTCGACAGTTGCATCACTATACGCAGCATACAGATAAAGGACCGGACTGCGTACGTTCGCGCGGGCGCCGGTATCGTCCACGACAGCGTGCCAAAGACTGAATTCGAAGAGACGCAGCACAAGGCGAATTCCTGTCTGCGTGCGATTTGCGGATCAGAAGCCGGAGCACCGCTGGTTGCGGGCGCAGCATCGAAGTGAGAAATCGTGAGGTCATATATGACAACCGAAAGAAGCAAAGTATTGTTCATCGACAACTTCGACTCGTTCACGTACAACCTGGTCGATGAGTTCGGCAAGCGAGATTGCGACACCCGCGTCTACCGCGCTGATACTCCCGTGGAGACGCTGGCGGAAGTGGCTGCGAGCTGGCGGCCGCATTTGTTGGTTATCTCTCCGGGGCCGGGGAATCCAGACAGCGCGGGGGTAAGCCTGGGGGCTATCGACTACTTTAAAGACAAGCTGCCCATTTTGGGCGTGTGCCTGGGGCATCAGGCGATCGTTCAGTACTTCGGGGGACGGATCGGTCATGCGCCGGCCGTCATGCACGGCAAGCCGTCGCGGATTACGCACCGCGGCGAAGGGGTATTTGCGGGGCTCGAGAACCCGCTGCAGGCGGGCAGGTATCACAGTTTGTGCGCTATTTCGCTGCCGGATTGTCTGGAATTAACCGCCGAGTTCGAAGGCATTGTGATGGGTGTTCGGCACAAGACGCTGCCGGTTTACGGGGTTCAGTTTCACCCGGAGAGTATTCTCACGCCGACTGGTGGCAAACTGATCGAGAATATGTTAAGAATAGCCGCCGAAGCGCAGGCCTCAGCGGTCTGACTTTGCAGAGGAAGACAAATGACACAATTGGCCGAACATTTGAGAGTGCTGCTGGAAGGCAGGGACCTTACTTTCGAACAGGCCGGCGAGCTGCTCGACGCGGTCTTCACGGGAGAGGTCCCCGGCGCACAGATAGCGGCGTTCCTGACGGCGATGCATGTCAAAGGGGCAGTGGCGTGCGAGCTTGCTGGTCTGGCCTCTTCGCTGAGGCGTCATGCGGTCCGCGTGGACGTGGGGGGAGATCGCGTAATCGACACTTGCGGGACGGGTGGGGCGCGTCTGAAAACGTTTAACATCTCAACCGCCGCGGCGCTGGTGGCTGCCGGCGCGGGCGCCCGGGTGGCCAAACACGGCAACCGAGGCATCACGAGCCCGTGCGGGTCGGCGGACGTGCTTGCGGCGCTTGGCGTAAACGTCGATAACGGACCCGATTGTGTCGCCGAGTGTATCCGCACGGCGGGTATCGGTTTCATGTTTGCTCCGAAGTTTCATCCGGCGATGAGGTACGTTCAGCCGGTTCGAAGGGAACTTCCGTTCAGGACGGTCTTTAATGTCCTTGGTCCACTGGCCAACCCGGCGCTTGCGCCCGCACAGGTGATGGGGGTACCGGACGAGTCGCTGATGCGGCCTATCGCCGAGACGCTGCGCTATCTGGGAGTCAGGCGGGCCATGGTCGTCCACAGCGACGGCCTCGACGAGATCAGCACGGTGGGGCCGACGAAGATACTCCACCTTGCGGCGGGGGGCATCACTGAGGATGTCCTCGATCCGGCGAAATTCAATATGCATGCGGAGTACGAACATCTTCGCGGAGGCGACGCAGCTACAAACGCCGCCGTTATACGCGCCGTCCTTGACGGCACAGACGTCGGCCCGCGGCGCGACATCGTAGTCCTCAACGCCGCGGCGGCAATCGTCGTGGCTGGTCTGGCAGTGGACTTTGACGCCGCCGTACCGCTGGCAAAAAAGGCGATCACCGACCGATCGGCGTGTGCGGCGCTGCAGAAATTAATAGAAATATCCAACAATTGACAAGGACAACGCGGAGAAACATGAACAACCTGAAGGTAAAAATCTGCGGTATTACGAACCTGGAAGACGCCCGCGCCGCCGTCGAAATGGGCGCAGACATGTTAGGCTTCAACTTCTACCCCAAGAGCCCTCGGTATCTCACCGTAGATCAGGCAATTCAGATCCTCGATGAAATACCAACGTTTGTCGATACTGTAGGCGTTTTCGTCAATCCCACGGCCGAACAGATCAAGGAGATCACCTCCTACGGCTTTCTGAACTGGATCCAGTTGCACGGCGATGAGACGCCGCAGTTCTGCGATACCCTCAACTGGTTTCACGTTCGCACTGTCAAGGCCATACGAGTGGGCTCGGCGGCCGATCTGGACCGCATCGAGGACTATCACACGGACGCAGTGCTGCTCGATGCATTCAGCCCGACGATGTTCGGCGGTACGGGCGAGGCGTTCGACTGGTCGCTCATCAGCGACGTTAACGGTCACAGGATCTTCCTTGCGGGGGGGATAACTCCGGAAAACGCCGCCGCGGCGGCGAGGTTGGGCGTCTACGGGATCGATCTTTGCAGCGGCATAGAGTCGGCACCAGGGAAGAAGGACCACGAAAAAATGAAACGGCTATTTGACAATCTCAGGCACCTGTAGGATTAAGTCATGAAACATAAAGGAAGATTCGGCCGGTTCGGCGGTTTTTATGTTCCCGAGGTTCTAATCCCGGCGCTTGAGGAGATCGAAGCGGCGTTTGACCGTTACTCGGCCGACAGCCGGTTTGTGGCCGATCTGGATGACTTGTACAAAAACTATGCCGGCAGACCGACCCCGCTTTACCATGCCCGCCGTTTCAGCGAATACGTGGGCTTCAGCGTGTATCTGAAACGCGAAGACCTGCTGCACGGCGGCGCACACAAAGTAAACAATACCGTCGGGCAGGGCCTGCTGGCGAAGTACATGGGCAAGACCAAGCTCATCGCCGAGACCGGCGCGGGCCAGCATGGGCTGGCGACTGCGATGATCGGGGCGCTCTTCGGGATGGAGACCAAGATATTCATGGGGGCAACCGACGTGG
>JAWLHD010000095.1:0-10706 GCA_041690555.1 Anaerohalosphaeraceae bacterium | reverse complement strand
GGAATCCCTCGGTGGCGGCGTTGGCGATGTTGTTGCCGATGACATCGAGGGCCGTCTGTGACGCCCTTAGCCCGCTTATGCCTATGTCGTAACTGCCCATGTTCGCTTTCCGCGTGTTCGGTTCAGAGTCTCATGTTCACGATATCGTTCTGCGGTCGCCAGGTTTCGCTGCCTCGAGCGTTGTATGTAACCGTTCGTCGGTCGCGACCGAGTATGCCGTCGAGGAGCATGGCGTTGAGTCGGCTGCATTCGCGCAGGAGGATCATCGTGCAGGTGTGCTCCATTTTGAGGGTCTGGACGAGCTCTTTGAGTTCTTCCTGGCGGGATCGTATTTCGGCGACAAGGGGCTCGCCGGCGATTTGGCACAGGCCGGAGAGGCTGACGGTGTCGGCGGGCCGGCCGGTGAGTTCGGCGATTGCGTCGCAGATTCGTTTGCGCCGGCAGTCGGCGTCTCTTCGGCGGTGCGTCTCGGCGTCGACTGCTTCGAGCAGGCTTTTTAGTTCGGCGTCGTCGCGTTTGATGACCGCGGCGCGCAGGGCGTTGAGCTGCCGGAGTGTCTGGCGGATGTGGGCGGCGTCTTCATCAAGCACGTCGAGCAGCAAGCAAACGAATTCGTTCAGCGTGTCCGATTCCATGATTGTTACGCCCTTTCATCGAGTGCGGAACCGCGTGCGTTTTCGGGCATCGATTCGTATATGTGTTCCCAGAGTCCGAATCCGCCGCTTTCGGCAAGGTTGTCGCCGAGCAGCGACCAGAAGAGGCCCTTGATCTGCTCGGCGGAGGAATCCTGCTCCTCGTCGTCGGCCTCGAACTCGTCGATCGTGTCTTTCATTCGTTCAAGGATCTGCCGCACGAACATTCCCTCGAAGCCCTTGGCGACCTGCTTGCGGTTTTCGTCGTCGGCTCCCGGCTCATGCGTATGTTGCGGGGCGGGACGGCAGGCCAGCGATATTTCGGCGATATTCATAGTTTATGCTTTCAAAGTATTGTGCAAGCCGGTCACATCATTTCGATTTTTGCCTGGAGCGCGCCGGCGACGCGGAGTGCGTTGAAGATCGCCACGAGGTCTCGCGGCGTTGCGCCGATGGCGTTGAGGGCGTTTGCAAGTTCCGTTACGGTAACGACCTTTGGCACGCGGATGAGGGCGCCTTCGTCTTCTTCGACGCTCAGTTCGGTGCTGGGGACGATGGCGGTGGAAGCGCCGTCGGTGAACGGGGCGGTCGGCTGCGAGACATAGGACTGCTCTTTGATCTTGACGACGAGGTTGCCCTGTGCGATCGCGGTTTCGGAAATGCCGACGCTGCCTCCGATGACGATAGTTCCGGTGCGTTCGTTTATTACGACGATGGCGGCGGCATCGACCTCTACTTCCAAACGGGTTATACGGTCGACGAAATCGACCTCATTGAGGCGGCTGACGGTTTCGGGGATGCGGACGCGGACGGTGCCGGGATTCTGTGCGAATGCAGCCTGCGGGTACAGGGCGTCGATTTCACGTCGTATTCGTTCGGCGGTGGTGAAGTCGGGATTGAGCAGCTTCAGCGTTACATATCGCTGGCCGGCGATTTCCTCGACGAACTCGCCAAGCTCGCGTTTTTCGACGTATGCTCCTCTCGGGACGCGCCCCACGGTGGGGTGGTTTTTTGTTACCCTGCTGCCGGTGCTGCCTTCGGTCGTCCATGAGATTGTGGATATTGAAGAGACCCGGGCGACTGCGTATACTTCTCCGTCGAAGCCCTTCAATTCGGTGGCGAGGAGCATTCCGCCCTGGAGGCTTTTTGCGTCGCCGAGGGTACCCATAGTTACGTCTATGAGTGCCCCTTCGAGGTCCCAGGGGCCAAGCTCGGCAGTGACCCAGACGAGGGCGACACTGCCGGAGGCGAGGTCTCCGGGGGAGAGGGTGATGCCCTCGCGCCGCACAAGGCTGCTGATGGCCTGGCCGCTGATTTTGGAGCTGTCGCCGGTGCCGTTGAGGCCGACGACGAGGCCTACGCCGGAGAGTGAGTTGCCTCGTATTCCCTGTATCTCCACGATGTCCTTGATCCGGGTGGCGTTCGCCGCGGCGGAGAGGACAAAAATCACAAGCGTGATATACTGCATTTTCATTTGGTTCTTTCCCGTTTACAAGAGCGGCGTTCAGAACGGCCAAATCTTGTCGAGCAGTTTTCCGAGCCAGCCGGGGTTGTTGTAGTTGCCGGAGACGCCGTCGCTGACGGCGACAAGGTTGAAGTTGGCGACCTGCTCGCTGCGCACGGTGTTGAGGAACGATACGTCGCTCGGTCGGACGATGCCGCTGACCTGGAGCGTCTGGCGGTCGCCGGATATCTCGCGCATTCGCGTGCCGAGCACGACGAGGTTGCCGTTAGGGTGGATGTCCTGGACGATGACGGTTATTCGGTCTTCGATAGAGCGTTCATCCTTGTAGTCGGCCTTGCCTTCCAGCGACTTGCTGGAGCCGGTTTTAAGCTTGACGGTCGGGACACTGGGCAGTATGTGCTCGACCATGATATCCGAGCCGCCGAATTCTATGGACCTGCTGCTTTCGCGCTCCAGGTCGCGTTTGACCTTGTTGTCGACTTTGTGGTCCTCGGCGATGATGATGGTGAGCACGTCGCCGACTCGGTAGGCCTTGTCGTCGCTGTAGAAGGGCTTGCTGTGCTGGCTGCGTTTTGCGTAGATGGAGCCGGCGCGGCAGTCGGCGCGGATGAACGCGGATATGCAGAGAATTACGAGGATGGCTTGGGCGAGACGCGTGGCAGTGTTCATGTGTTTTCCTTTCATATCGCGGGACTGACGGTTCCGTCGTTCTGGATTCTGGTTACGATTATTTTGGCGTCCTTGCCGCTGTTGACCCTGACGCGGATGAGTTCGCCGGTTCGGCCGTCGTCCATAGCCTCGCCGAACGACGAGACGAGCAGCAGCGGGGTTTCGAACTTGACGAGGACCACCTGCCGGCGTTTGATGACTGTGGGTGGGATTTCCGGGCCGATCATGGCCTGGCGTATGACGGTGTCTTTGGGGATGGCTCTTCTGGCGACCATGCCGTAGGGCTGAAGGGTCTCAGGGGGCGGCGGATAGGAGGCATGGAGGGTCTCGACCCTGACATTGTTTGCGTCGATGACCTGGCCTTCGGCGATGTCGGCGGCGGCGAGGATACGGCTGTGTTTGTAGGCGACGCTGAAGGCGATCTCATATGCGGTCTGCACGTCCTCGCCGGCGACGACCTCGATCCAGACGCGCGGGCGCGAGGGGGTGCTGTATGGATGAGTTTTGGGGACGAGGCGGACCTCGCCGGCGGTCTTCGGCACTACCCAGGGCCTGGGCCGGGTGATGGCGGCGAGGCTTTCTATTGGCTGGTCCTTTAGCTGCTCCCTTGCAAAGGTCTCGGCGACGGCGATGAAGCGTTCGGGGGCGATCACGTCTTCGTCGCGGCGCACCGTAACGGAATCTGCGCCGCTGATGGCCACCTGTGCGGCGTCGATACCGGCGGAAGCGAGCATAGCCAGTATAGTTTCGCGATCAATAACCATCTGCTGACCGGCGGTGGAGAACCTGCCGACCGCGACGGGCATGGCTGTTCGCACGGCGGTTTCATGGCCGCGGACGACGCCAATCGCCTGCAATTCGATTCTTTCACCCTGCACTACGGCATCTCTGGGCAGATAGATTCTCAGGACCGGGGACGGAGACTCAGCGCTTCCGGCAACGGCCGCGGCCAGCGCCGCGGCGACAATAGCATGTTTGATCGCTTTCATCATCGGTGGTTCACCTTAGCGTATGAGCTGGTTGAGTTCCCTGAGCATGTTGTCGCCGACGCGTATGCATCGCGAGTTGATTTCATAGCCGCGCTGGGCGGTGATGAGATTCACCAGCTCGCTGACCATTTGGACGTTCGACTTTTCAAGGTACTTTGAGAGTATTGTTCCGTATCCCTGTTCACCGGGCGTGCCCGCGGTGGCGGAGCCGCTGGCCTCGGTCTCCCTGAGGAGGTTGTCACCTTCGGAGCTCAAGCCGGCGGCGTTTGGAAAACGGTAGACTTCGATGGTTCCGACGACCTGGTTTCCCGACGATGTGGCGACATTGACGGTGCCGTCGAGCGCGACGTCGACGGTGGTTGCATCCTGTGGAATTGTGATGCCGGGGCTGACGATGTATCCGCCGGCGGTAACCAACTGGCCGTTGGCGTCCTTCATGAAAGCTCCGTCGCGGGTGTAGCGGAGATCGCCGTTTGGCATTGTTACCTGGAAGAATCCGTCGCCCTGTATTGCGAGGTCGAAGTCGTTGCCGGTGCTTTGCAGCTCGCCGACAGTGAAAATCTTGTTGGTTGAGGCCATGCGGACGCCGCTTCCGATCTCCAGTCCGGCGGGGGCAGTGACGCCGGATGAGACTTCTCGTCCAGCCTCGCGGATCTTGAGGTAGAGCAAGTCCTGAAAGTTTACATTGGACCGCTTGAAACCGTTGGTGTTGATGTTGGCCAGATTGTTGGCAATGGAATCCACCATCGTCTGCTGGGCATCCATGCCGGTGGCGGCCGTGGAAAAAGCTCTAAGCATCCTATAGTCTCCTCAACGGGTTATCCGTTGGCGACGCCAAGTATCGTTCGGCTGTTTTCCGAACGCTTTCTCAGCAGATTCATATTTGTTTCATAGAGGCGCGACACGCTGATGAGATCCACCAGCTCGCTCATCATTTTCACGTTGGAATTTTCCTGGTAGCCCTGTCGGACTACCGGCGTCTCGGAAGGCTGCGGCAGCAAATCGGGTGCGGCGGCGAAGCAGTTTTCACCGACACTGACGAGTTTATGCTCGCCGGCTCCGAAATCGACAATCTTCAGTTGACCGAGCATGGCACCTTCGGCGTGCACTCGCCCGTCCTCGGCGATCTGTATCGACTGTTCGCTGACGTTCGGCGGCACGGTAATCGGCGCGTCGACACCGCCGACGAGCCGCCCGGACATGTCCACGATCTGGCCCTGGGGATTGACGTGGAATATGCCGTTGCGCGTGTAGAATGGCCCGTCGGGGGTCTCAATGACGAAGAATCCCTTTCCGGCGATGGCCAGGTCGAGGGAGCGGTCGGTTCGGGTCAGCGTGCCTTGAGAGAAGTCGATTGCGGCTTTGCTCTTCACGCGCGCGGGCGGGAGGGAGTCGTCGTTGACCTGTCCCATGCGTTCGATCAACTCCCGGCTGAAGAGACTGACCTTGCGCTTGTACCCGGCGGTGTTGAGATTGGCCATATTGTGGGCAATCGTATGGTACTCGTTTGTAAGAGCATTGACGCTGGAACCGATATGGTCCATTCCCCTAATCATGTCGCGTTCTCCGTTGCTGCCGTCGAAGCGGTATGCAGCGGTTCGGGTTCTTCTTCTTCGGTTTGTCGGCTGTCGACGTCTTCGGCGGCGGAGAGGCTGCTGAACCGCACGAGTTCGTTTAGTCCGGCTTCATTGAGTCCTATCAGTTCGACGGCAATTGATCTGCCGACGGCAGTGTCGCGGCTTCCTCGGACTTCGGCGATGTCCTCGACGAGTCGGCCGTTTTCCAGTTCGAAAATGATGAGGACGCGGTCGCCATAACCGGCTTCCAATTGCGTGCTGACGCGGAGGCCTGGGCCGGAAATCTCAGTGATGCGGCATTCGATGAAATCTGGTTTTTTCAAACCGGCCGCGGCTTCTTTCCGAATCACCGGGAATTTGGCAATTAGCGCCGGCTTGTCCACAGCGGCACGTCGGAATCGCCTTCGGTTGACGTATCGCACGCTGTCGGTATGGTTCAACTCAAGGCCGTCAATGCCGCAGACGAGCGTCAATGCATCGAACTCCCATACAGCCGATCCGAACCGGTATTGAACGTTCCACATGTCGCCGGGCACGCTCAAGACGGGGATTTCCGGGCGCAGAAGCAGCTCGTATTCGGTATTCTTTACTACTACCGCATCGATTCGGGAGCCGCCTGTGCGATGGGTTGGCGCGATCGAGACCTGTCTGCCTTCGGGAATGCTTCTGCTGTTGGGTCCCTTGGCGACTCCGCCGCCGACGCCGTGCGAGCGGACTGGCTTTCCAAACCCGAGCTTGACCTTTACCGAGTTTACGGTCATGTTGAGCTTTTTGCGCTGCACGATGTTCTGGCCGGCGGAGAAGACCTCCTGCATGAGTTTTGCCGAGCCTTTGTCAAATGCGGGCCAGTGGTTGAAAATGGTGTTGATTCTTTTGAGGCCGGCTTTTTTTGCTATGCCGAGGAGTATCTCACGTTCTTCGGCGGTGAGGCCCTTGCGGTTGGCTTCGTGATTGAATTTCGTCATGGCCTGGGCTTTTTCGTGCTCAATGCGAACGCGGCGCACGACGAGCAGCACAATGGTAAGAATGAACACAATGGAAGCGGCAAGCAGGACAAACCAGCGATCTGTCAGGATGGAATTGCCGGGTTGGCCGCCGGCGCCGAGGCGGCGGACGGCCTCATACTTTTCGTATGGGGTCAGGCCCTGCGAAAGCAAAGTACCCAAACTTGTAACGAAAGACGAGATCATGTCTTAATCAAAATCCTTACCGGATCAGGTTGGTGAGTTCCCTCAGGATATCGTTTGCCACCCTGATCGTCCTGGCATTTGCCTGGAATCCGTTTTGTGCCTGCATCATGTTGACGAACTCGCTTGCGACCTCCACATTTGATCCCTCCAGGCTCTGGCCTCTGACGGAGCCGGCGCCGCCGGAGGCGGCCATCGTGGCGAGGGCTGAACCGGAGTTGGCGGTGGGCAAGAAGTAACCGTTGCCGATCGCCTCAAGGGCGCCCGGATTCTGGAACATTCCGATCTGCAGGGCAGCGATGTTGACGCGCTGGTCGTTCGTGAAAGAGCCAGTGATCATACCGGATTCATCTATCGCGATGCTGGCAAGGGTTCCGGCGGCGTAGCCGTCCTGTGTCAGTGCCGCGGCGCTGGATTCGTTTGCGTCGAACTGGGTGAGTCCGGAGAATTCGCCCGGCGTGCCGAGGTCTACGGTGATCGTCTGCGTTACGCCGGGATTGTTTGCGAATTGGACGCCGAATGTGAGGGTTTCCGAGGTGCTGGCCAGGCCGGCGTAGGAGCCATCGTCGTTGAAAGTGATGCCTGAAATCCTGCGGTTGAAGTTTCCGGCATTAGGATCGTAGGCGCCCCATACCGGCTCGGTTTCGCCTGAAACAGACTGTACGACGAGGTCCCAGGTGTTGGCGGTATCGGTCTTGACAAACGCGCCGGTGAGTACGTGTTCTGCACCATAGGAATCGTAGACGGTGATGTTGAAAATCTTTCGGTCGTTGCCGCCGACACTGCTCCAGTCGAAGAACGTCGGCACCGAGAGCGAATCGTCGGCGGCGGGCACGTAAGTCATGGAGGTGATGTTGGCGAGACTGTAGCCGTCGGCGCTTTGCAGGACGATATTGCCACTGCTGTCCAGCCTGGCGGTTGAATTAGTGAACAGCGAGGAAATCTGGTCGAGGATATCCTGGACGGTTTCTCCTGAACCGGCGGCTGCGCCGGTCCAGGTAACGTCCATATTGGAGAAAGTGGTGCCGTCTTCCCTGACTCCGGATACTCTGATCGTTCCGGTGGCACCGGCAGCCAGAGTGGTGCTCCACTGGTCGAGGTCGGAGATATACGTGCTGGCGCTGGCAACTGATCCGCCGGTGGTGTAGGCCATGTTTCCCGTGATCGTCTGTGGCCTTGCGTCGCTGGCGGCGGCAGTGATCCGCAGGTTGCCGTTAACGGTAATAGTGCCGGTGGCGTTTGCAGGCATTGCGGAGTCCCATGGTATGCGGATGCTGCTGTCGCCGACCGACTGGAAGCCTTCGGCCTCGCCATAGTTTCCGATTCGCTGGACCCTGTAGCCGGTAGCGGGATCGACGAGCGTGTTGTTGGCGTCGACGGCGAAGGAACCTATTCTGGTGTAGACATTCTGCTGTCCGTTGTTGAGCACGAAGTACCCTGAGCCGTCAATGGCGGCATCGAGGTCCTGCCCCGTTGAAAAGGTGCTGCCCTGGGTCATGTTGCGTATGATGGAGGCGACACCGACGCCATTGCCCACCTGCTGGGGGTTGATGCCGCCGAGATTTGTGCCGGGACCGCTTGCCTTCTTTATGGTCTGGCTGAGCAGTTCCGCGAATGTAATGCTGCTGGACTTGTAGCCGACTGTGTTGACGTTGGCCAGGTTGTTGCCGGCAATGTCAAGCATGCTCTGATGGGCTTTCAAGCCCGTAACCGCGGCTGATAACGCCGAACCCATTATGATTCTCCTAATTGTGGGACTATGTTCGTTACATCAGGATTTCAGAAACCGCATACACCTCGACGGGGAAGACAAGCTCATCGCTGACGAGACCGCCGGGATAAGTTACTTTTCCGGCGACTTCGAGCATCGGCTTGCCGTTGGCAAGATCGATATTGACTTTCTTGACCTTGCCGGTGACGGCCTGCTGATGCTCGTCGCTGTAAAAGGTTACATCCTTGCCGAGCAGCGACTTGGCGTAGTCGAACTCCGCGACCAGCATAGCTCCCTGAAAACTGAGGTTGAGCCTGTCCATCGCTTCGCTCATCGAACCGATCTTCTGGTTGGTTTCCTCAGTCAGTTGCAGTTGCGTGAACTGCGCGAGCTGTGCGGCCATCTGCTGGTGATCCATAGGCTCCAGCGGATTCTGGTTGCGCAGCTCAGCGACCATGAGGTTCAAAAAATCAATTGTCTGTTTGGATGCAGAAGTTATTTCCATTTTCCGCTCCGATCAGCAAACGCATTACGGTGAGGCAGCGTATGCAAGCCGCCTTCGCCGCTATCTTTGCAATTGGCGTGCCATCTCGGAGGACGTTCGGATGGCAGCGGTGCATATCTCAATGATTAGCAGGAACTTATGACGGGCGGCGACATTGTGAAATCAATTCCTGCATGCGGCGAGAATTGAACAGACATGGATAATTATTCCCCGCGCAGGAAGTTTGCTCCGCATGAAGGCGCATTGGACCCGCACAAAAACCGAACAGAATCGGGGCAGACATCGCGTCGAGATTGCGCCGGACAGACTCCGCCGATAATGCCGTTGATGTGGCGAGTGCTGGCGGGTTCAGGATCAAGACAGGTCCCATAAAAAAATTAAAGTTTACTTGTGCTTCTGCCGAAAATCTCATCTATACACTTTTTGTCCTAAAATCACCTGTGGAGTTCAGTGGGAAAGTGAATATGGCGTTGGAACGGATTCTGGTCGTCGGGAAGGAACAGCGAATGCATGAACTGGCCCGCGCCTATTCGAAGCAGTTGTTCGCGGCCGACGACAGCCGGGACCTGTGGCAAGTGCTGGACTCGGCGGAACCCGATCTGATCCTCATCGAGGCGCGCACATCTTTTGACGAACTCTGCGATATTCTCAGCCGCTGCGAGGAATTCAGCAAAGCACCCATCGTCGTCGTTGGTCATGAACTGACGTGCGACCAGGCGAAGGAGCTGCTCGAACTCGGCGTCCACGACATTATCAAGGGTCAGGACGATCATCCGCGCCTTGCTGAAATCGTCGAGGGCATGCGCCGCGGCGGGGCTGGAGAGAAACAGCGTGAGAATCATTTCTTCGCCGAGGAGTGTCCGTCGTGCGTGTCCATCGTGGGCAGGAGTCCGGCGACATCCAAAACGCTGCGCATGATCCGGCTGGTGGCGAACAGCTCATGCAACCCCGTACTGATAATCGGGGAGACAGGGACGGGCAAGGAACTCGCCGCCCGCGCAGTTCACATACTGCGTCATGGGGCCGACACGAAATTCGTGGCGGTCAACTGCGCGGCTCTTACGGCCAACCTTCTCGAAAGCGAATTGTTCGGACACGTTAAGGGTTCGTTTACAAGCGCCGAACGTGAGAAGACCGGGCTTCTGGAACTTGCCGGATCGGGAAGCATCTTTCTCGACGAGATCAGTGAGATGCCGATTGATCTGCAGGCGAAGCTGCTGCGTGTGCTCCAGGAGAAGACGTTTCGCAAGGTCGGCGGAATCAAAGACATAGCCTGCAAAGCCACGATCATCACATCGAGCAACCGGAACCTTTTGGAGGAGGTTGAAAAGGGCAAGTTCAGAAGAGACCTGTACTACCGTCTGTCCATATGCCCGATTCATCTGGCCCCGCTGCGGCACGAGTCGCGAAGGGAAGACATTCTTCTTCTGGCGCAGTATTTCATTCAGAACTCGGAGATTTGTCCGGAGAAGAAGGGCAGGATCAAGGGTCTGACAAAACTGGCGGCCGAGGACCTGGCCCGGCATCAATGGCCAGGGAACGTTCGCGAACTCAAGAACGTTATCGAACGGGCGGTCCTTCTGGAAGCAAGCGACAAGATCGGGCTGGCGAATCTGATCATCAATCCGGATGAGTTCCACTCTGTGCGGACCTCGCCGCCGCTGACAGCCATCAAGGACTTTTCTTTGGAGCGAGCCGAGAAGGAGCTGGTTGCCAAGGCGCTGGCGGAGGCGGGCTGGCAGAAGACACGAGCGGCGGCGTTGCTGGGCATCACGCGTGCGACCCTTTACGCGAAGGTCAAGCAGTACAATATCCAGGAACCGCACCACGAGAAGGACACCATTGTTGTGTAAGCCCGGGCGGGGGTATTGGCGGGGGCGTGCAAAAGAACTCCAAAAAAAACTTTTGCCCACAACATGTTGTGTATTCCCCATCCTCTCCAAATCCACAGCGGCGTGTTAAACTGACGGT